>JACQNR010000099.1 GCA_016202975.1 Acidobacteriota bacterium | reverse complement strand
TGGTGCCGCGGGACGGAGTTGAACCGCCGACGCCAGCCTTTTCAGGGCTGCGCTCTACCACCTGAGCTACCGCGGCACGGTTTCTCATTGTCGATTGGATTCGGAATCCTGTCAAGGAATCGCGACCGTTTCGGCTATACTTTCGCTGATTCAAGAGACATGTGGGGAAGCCAGTAGGTTATGGGGGCGGGCCTCATTTTCGGTTCGCGGTGCCCCGAACTCGCACGAGGTTTGCATGAGCCACGAACAGAGTGCGCAGTCAAAGGAGTAGGAGACGCGTTCGGTCATTGAGAGATTTAACGCGGCCTTCAACCGGCATGATGCAGATGCCGTCGCGGCGTTGCTGACGGACGACACGGTGTTCGAAGACACTTCGCCGCCGCCGGACGGGCGCCGGCTTGAGGGCAAGCGTGCCGTAGCGGATTTCTGGAAGGATTGGTTCACACGCAATCCCGACGCGCGGTTCGACGCCGAGGAGATCATAGTGAGCGGCGAGCGCGCCGTGGTTCGCTGGGTGTACCGCAAGATGCGCGATGATCAACCCTGGCATCTGCGCGGCGTGGACGTGTTTGAAGTGCGCGACGGAAAGGTGGCCGCGAAGCTGGCCTACGTGAAGGGGTGAAATGTTGCGGAGACGGCAGTCTCACCCGGTTGAATGGAGAGCCGGGAGGCGTAAGCCGGCAGTCCCAAACCTCTGATCATCTAGTCTTTTTCCCAGTCGTCGGCAGGGAATTGAATTCCCCAAAATCGCTGCGGCTCGACCCACTCCAGGCCGATGCGCCCGTCACCGGACGTCCCCGGTTTGCCAGCCCATACGACCTGGAATTGGGCCACGCGGTTTTTCTCTTTGGTGCGGACGGAAAGTTCCTGGCCGACAGGAAGGTTGTAGGAGGTGCGAACGGACAGGCCGTGTTTGCTGACGGTGACGGTTTCAGTTTCCTCCGCGAAGTTGAACCCGTCGGAGTCGACGCCACTCAAGACAATGCGTGTGCGATGAGGGATTCGGGCTCGGCGGCGGCGTTCAACTTCCGGTTGCGCTGGCATGAAAGATCTCCTCTCGCCGAAGATCCTAGCACAGGAAGGCGGAATGCTCACTCAGCGGAGTGAGGAGCCGACTTCATGTATCCAATCGGGGCGCTTCAGTACTTCTCGCGGGCGGGCGCCGTCGGGAGCGCTCACAATACCGTCTTTTTCCATCATGTCAAGCAGCCGCGCGGCGCGGCCATAGCCCAGTCGAAGCCGGCGTTGCAGAAGCGAAGTCGAAGCCTTGCCCGATTCGACCACAATGCGTACGGCATCTTCATAATACTCATCGAGCCCTTCGTCAATCTCCTCATCCTCGGGCGTCTCCTCGTCGCGTTCCCGGTCGCGAAAAGGTTTCAGAAACTCTTCATTGTACGAGGGCTGCGATTGCGATTTCCACCAATCGACAACCTTCCCGATTTCCTTTTCGGTCACCAGTGAGCTGTGCAGCCGCAGCAGGCGCGAGCTCCCCGGAGGCATGAAGAGCATGTCTCCGCGTCCCAGCAGGGCTTCCGCCCCATTCGAATCGAGGATGGTCCGGGAGTCGACCTTCGACGCCACACGGAACGATATGCGCGACGGCATGTTGGCCTTGATGAGCCCCGTAATGACGTCGACCGAAGGCCGCTGCGTGGCAAGAATCAAGTGAATGCCCACAGCGCGCGCCATTTGCGCCAGCCGCGTGATGGACTCTTCGACGGTTTGCGGCTCCACCATCATCAGGTCGGCGAGTTCGTCGATAATAATGACCAGGTAAGGGAGGGGATTTTGGCGCTCGCCGTTGCTGTCAAAAAGGTTCAGGTTCGAGTCCGGCTCGAACATCTTGTTGTATTGCTCGATGTTCCTCACGCCGTACTCCGCGAGCTTCTTGAGCCGGCTCTCCATTTCGAGCGTCGCACGCCGCAGGACATTGGCGGCCTGCTTGGGCTCCGTCACGATCGGCGTGTAGAGGTGCGGAATGTCCTCGTAGAGCCCCAGCTCGAGGCGCTTGGGATCGATCATGATCATTTTCACTTCGTCGGGAGTGGCCTTGTAGAGAATGGAGACGATCATGGAATTGATCGCCACGCTTTTGCCGGAGCCAGTGGAACCCGCGATCATCAGGTGAGGCATGGAAGAAAGATCGCTGACTTTGATTTTGCCCGTGATGTCTTTGCCCAGGAAAATGGACATCTTTGAAGCCGAACCCGCGAACTCGATGGATTCTATGCCCTCCCGCAGGTGAATGGTTTCACGGTGAACATTGGGGACTTCGATGCCGATGGTGGACTTGCCGGGAATGCGCTCGACCAGGATGGACTCGGCTCGCATCGCCAGGCAGAGATCGTCAACCAGGCTGGTGATGCGGCTGTACTTGATGCCCGCTTCCGGCTTGAACTCGTAGGTGGTGACGACCGGTCCCGGGTGAATCTGCGTCACCGCGCCGGTCACGTCGAACTCGGCAAACTTCTGCACCAATTGCTGGGCGCGCTCCTTCAGTTCGTCCTCGTCGATCATCTGTTCGGCTCCCGGCGGACGAAGCAGCGTGCTGTTGGGAAGCTTGAATCCGTGGGCTCCTCGCCCGACGATCCTGGGCGCCGGCTTCGTTGCAGGAGGAACTGCGGCAGGTTCGTCGAAGTCCAATCCTCTGGCTCGCGCCACCGGCGGCAAAGGGATCCTGAGCCGCGTGGGATCGTTTGATTCGTTGGCGTGCGGGCGCGTGAATGCTCCACCCGGGGGAGGAACAGAGATCGCCCGAGGCGCGGGTGCAGCGGAAGTTGCGGCCGCTTTGCTGACCACTTTCTGAATCACCGTGGGTTCCTTGCCGATCACCCTCGAAATCTCCACTTGCTTCTTGGCCTTCTCGCGCCGGCGTCTTTCACGCCAATCCGCCCAGCGGGCGACGAGAGGCTTGAAGATGCTTGCACGATCGCGCGAAAAATGGAAAGTGGCGGAGAAGGAGAAACGGGTTACCAGGAAAAGGGACGTGAGCAACAAAGTCCCGGCGACGATGATTGCGCCCACATGATTGAAAATGCGAACCAGCGCCAAGGTCAGAAGGTAGCCGAGCAGGCCGCCCCCGCGAATCAAGCCGCCCACTCGCGGCGTGTAGGGGAAGAATTCCAGCAGGGCAGCGACTGACCCCAGCATCATCACGATGCCCGCCAGCTTGATGTAGGGCGCCTGAATGGGCTGGCCTGTCAGCAGGAAACCTCCGACCACAAAAAAGGCCAGGGGGAGTAGGCCGGCAACCCAGCCGAATCCCTGGAAAAGCATGTCTGCCCCGTACGCTCCCACCAGACCAATCCAGTTATGAACATTCGTGCCGGAGGGCGCGGTGGAGTGCAACGACGGATCGCGCGGAAGATAAGAAATCAGGCTGAGCACGGTGAGCAGTCCCGCCACCGTGAGGAGAAACCCCACAAGTTCGGCGAGCCGGCGCCCGTCAAGGAGTGGTGTTTTTGCGCTGGGAGACTCTTCGTCCCGGGAATTGGCTGCGAGTGAAGAGGCAGGCATGGTTGAGCCTCGCGTCCGTCGATGTGCCAGGCTTCAGCCTAAGGGGACAAGAAATCCTCAGCCCGAAGCTCAGGCTCTGGCACTTATACGTGACGCAAGCTCCACCCCAGCGCCAATACTAGCACGCCCAGCGCAAGCCGGTAAACAATGAAAATCTTGAATGTGTTGGTGGCGAGATACTTGAGCAGCCAGGCGATAACCAGGTAGGCCGCGCAGGCTGCCACCGCTGTCCCGGCAACGAAGGGGAGAATCATGTCGCCGGGCAACCCGGTTTGCCAGACTTCCCAGCCTTTTACGAGCGCCGCTCCGGCGATGACCGGCGCCGAGAGCAGGAAGGAGAAGCGCGCCGCCGTCGTGCGTGTCAGGCCGAGCAGCAGTCCGGCGGTCATGGTGATGCCCGAGCGCGATACGCCGGGAATCAGGGCAATCGCCTGCGCCACGCCGATCACCAGGGCGTCGCGCAACGTTACCTCGGGGAGGGCTCGGAGATGCTGGCTCAGCTTCTCGCCTACGCCCATCAACACCGCCACAACGATGAGCGCCACGCCGATAACC
>JACQNR010000104.1 GCA_016202975.1 Acidobacteriota bacterium | reverse complement strand
GAACTACTCCCGCCACCTGGCGCAGCGTAAAGCGGGGGATGCCCCCTGGACCCTCCTCGACTATTTCCCCGACGACTTTCTCCTGATCATCGACGAATCGCATATGACCATCCCCCAGGTCCACGGGATGTACAACGGCGACCGCTCCCGCAAGAAGACCCTGGTCGAATACGGCTTCCGGCTGCCGTCGGCGCTCGACAATCGCCCGCTGACGTTTGAAGAATTCGAGCACCGCGTCGGGCAGGTGGTCTACGTCTCCGCGACGCCCGGCCCCTACGAACTCACCAAATCCGGCGGCCGTGTCACCGAGCAGATCATCCGGCCCACGGGCTTGATCGATCCGGACGTGGAAGTGCGGCCGACGCGGAACCAGATTGACGACCTCCTTGGGGAAATCCGCGCCCGCGAGAAGGAAGGCGAGCGGGTTCTGGTGACGACACTTACCAAACGCATGGCCGAAGATCTGACGGAGTACTACAGCGAAGTCGCAGTCAAGTGCCGCTACCTGCACTCGGAAGTCGAAACGCTCGAGCGCGTCAAGATTCTGCGCGACCTGCGGCGCGGCGAGTTCGACGTGCTCATCGGCATCAACCTGCTGCGCGAGGGGCTTGACCTTCCGGAAGTGTCGCTCGTGGCCATTCTGGATGCCGACAAGGAAGGCTTTCTCCGCTCGGCCGGATCACTGATTCAGACCATGGGGCGCGCGGCGCGGCACTTGCGCGGGCGGGCGATTCTCTACGCCGACGTGATGACGGATTCGATTCGTCAGGCAATCGCCGAGACCAATCGCAGGCGCGAAAAGCAGCAGCGCTACAACGTGGAATACGGCATCACGCCAGCGAGCATCATCAAGCCCGTTGATATGGCGCTCGCCTCCATTGTGGCGGCCGATTACGTGACCGTCCCCCTGGAACTGGGTGAGGAAGACCTGCAATCACCCGACCAGCTCGATCAACTCATCGCCAACCTCGAGAAACAGATGCGCGAAGCAGCCAAACTATTCGAATTCGAAAAAGCCGCACAGCTTCGCGACCGTATCAAGTCGATGAAAGAGAAGGAAGCCGCGGCACGCGGCAGCGAACCCGCAAATTCCTGATTCCACGCGCCAAACGCGGTACAATCGGCTAGCAAGCCTCAGCAATGTTTCACGTGAAACATAGCGAGGGGGCATTGGTGTTCAGCATTTCCAGATTTCTCCTCCCAATAGTTGTCGCGGCGACCGCAATTCTCGCTCCGTGCCGCGCCCAGACCTTCGACCTGCTGCTGAAAAGCGGGCACGTCATCGATCCGGCGAACAAGATCAACGCCGTGCGCGACGTCGCCATGAAGGGCGACACAATCGCGCGCATCGATGCGAACATCCCCGCCACCGAGGCGAAGAAGGTCGTGGACGTTTCGGGCTACTACGTGACGCCCGGCCTGGTGGATATTCATACTCATCTTTCCGTCGAAGGTCCGGGCGGGTGGGGCATCTATCCCGACTTGAGCGCGCTTCCGAACGGTGTCACGACGGCGGTCGATGCGGGTTCGTCGGGCTGGAAGAATTTCGAAGAATTCAAGTCGCGTGTGATCGACGGGGCTCGGACCCGCGTCCTTGCCCTGCTGAATATTGTCGGCGTGGGCATGGACCCCGTGGGCGAGCAGAGCCTCGCGGAAATGGACGCGCGGCCCACGGCGGAGATGGTCAAGAAATATCCCCAAATCCTCGTCGGGATCAAGGCCGCGCACTACGAAGGGCCGGAATGGGATGCCATCGATCGCGCCGTCGAGGCAGGGCGGCTGGCCCGCGTTCCCGTGATGGTGGACTTCCGGCCGCAGCCCACGCGCACTTACGCCGACCTCATCCTCAAACACCTGCGTCCCGGCGACATTCACACGCACATGTACGCGCAGCACATCCCTCTTCTCGACGACAGCGGCAGGGTGAACGACTACGTCCGCGAGGCGCGAAAGCGCGGAATCGTCTTTGACCTCGGCCACGGTGGCGGAAGCTTCTGGTTCCGCATCGCGTCGCCCGCCATGGAGCAGGGGTTTACGCCGGATTCCATCTCTACGGACCTGCACCAGAGAAGTTCTCTTATCCCCCAGGCGACGATGGTGAATGTGATGTCCAAGATTCTCAGCCTGGGCATGCCACTGGAAGAAGTGATTTACCGGTCCACGGTCACCCCAGCTAGGGAAATCCAGCGGCCGGAGTTGGGGACGCTTTCCGTGGGCGCGGATGCTGATATCGCCGTGCTGGAGCTCCAGAAGGGAAATTTCGGGTTTGTCGATTCCGGCCACGGCCGTCATATCGGCAATCAGAAACTGCGCTGTATGTTGACGGTGCGAGCCGGTAAGATCGTATTTGACGCCGAGGGAATATCCTGGCCCGAATGGCGCAAAGCCGGGAAGTACGGGGTCGTTGAATGATGGAGGTGAGCGTGGACACAACAACTGCGGAGTCGACGTTGGTACTGGAGCCGAAGGCAGAACCTTCCCGTAAAGAAGGTCCTCCACGGCTAAGCGTCACAATAGGCGGGCCCGGCCGGTTGGGCCAGGCCATCGGGAAGCTCTTGCTCGGTGCCGGGTTTAACATCCGCTACGTCGCGGCGAGACGTGGCGCCGCCGCCCGCCGTGCTGCGCAGTTTATTGGGAGCGGCGTGCCCTGCCGATTCGATGACCCTTCGCTCGCGGAGGTCGAGGTTATCCTGCTGACACTCGCCGACGACGCGCTTGCGCCACTTGCCGCCGGGTGGGCCGCGTGGAAACGCCCCTGGCGGGGGAAAATTGTCCTTCACACCAGTGGCGCGCTGCCTGCCGCCGTGCTCGAGCCGCTCAAGAAACGGGGCGCAAGCATCGGCTCGATGCATCCTTTTCAGACGGTGCCGAGCGCCGTGCTGGGATATCGCAGCCTTCCGAATTCTTTCTGGGCCATCGAAGGTGACGCGCGCGCCTCCCGCATTGCGATGCAGTTTGCACATGCGCTCGACGGATTGCCATTCCGCGTCGACGCCGCGCGCAAGACTCTTTATCACGCCGGTGCGGTGATGTCGTGCGGTGCGGTGGTCGCGCTGCTGGACCATGCCGCGCGCATGCTTCGCAGCGCGGGCGTCCCGGCCAAGATCATCCGACCCATGCTGGGCGAGTTTGTCTCGGAAACGATTCGGAATTATGTGGCGCTCGGCGGTCGCGGCGCGCTGACCGGTCCCGCCGTGCGGGGTGATTGGCAGACTTTCGAAACCCATTTTCGCGCCATCCGACGGCACGCACCGGATGCACTCCCCGTTTATCGAGAAGTGGTCCGTGCCATGACGCATCTCGCTGGGCGAAAACTGCCGCGCCGATTCACGCCGTAGCGGCGGTGTCTCACCGCCGTAGCCGTGGGGGGAAGGCGGCGATGAATACATCGCCGCTACAACCCTGGCGGCGTCACTCGAGGCTTCAACAGGTGAACGATGAAAACCGCTTGTGGCTTCCTGCTTATGGCCTCCTGCCTCCTGCCGTCTGCCTACTGCCATCCCGCGCAAACTTCCCGCGAGTTAACCTCGCAAGGCAAGAAACCGGTCGCTATTCTTGACATCAACCGTGCCACGGTGGAGGATTTTGCGACCCTTCCAGGAATTGGTCCAGAACTCGCGCGGCGAATCGTGGCCTATCGCGCGAAGCACGGGCCCTTCAGGCGGGTGGAGGACTTGCTGGCGATCAAGGGAATGGGCCACAAGAAGTGGCGCGCCATCAGGCCTTATGTTCGAGCGGAAGCTTCGCCCACGCGAGTCGGAGGTGGTTGAGCACTTTGACGGGGGCCTATGCGCCGGGGATGAAGTGACGGAGAATCCAGAAGGTCAGGGCGGAGACCAGCCCCGAGGCGGGGATAGTCAGGACCCAGGCCCAGACGATCTTCCCGGCCACGCCCCAACGCACGGCGCTCAGGCGGCGCACGCTGCCGACGCCCATAATGGCCCCGGCGATGGTGTGTGTGGTCGAGACAGGGATGCCTGTGAAGGCCGTCCCCAGTAGGCTGGTGGCCGCGGCGGTTTCGGCGCAGAACCCTCCCACCGGCTTGAGCTTGGTGATGCGCTGCCCCATGGTTCGGATCACCCGCCAACCTCCGGCCATGGTGCCACCCGCAATGGCCGCGTGACAGCTCAGGATGACCCACAGAGGGACTTCGTATTCCTTCAGTGTGCCCGTCGTCACGAGCCCCGCCGTGATGATTCCCATCCCCTTCTGGGCATCATTGGTGCCGTGCCCCAGAGAGTAAGCGGCAGCGGAAACCAATTGCAGCCGCCTGGACCAACGGTCCACCCGCCGCGGCGTCATGTTCCATGCGATTCGGCTGACTGCGATCATGAGAATCTGCCCCAAAATGAGGCCGATCAAAGGCGAGAGGACAATAAACAAGATCGGGAGCATCCAGCCTTTGGTGATCAGGGCGGAAGAACCGGCTTTGGCCAGGGCAGCGCCGCCCAGTCCGCCCATCAGCGAGTGGGAGACGCTGATGG
>JACQNR010000003.1 GCA_016202975.1 Acidobacteriota bacterium | reverse complement strand
TACCGCGAACAAGCAACTGGTGGCAGAGCACGGCGCGGAGCTTACCGAGCTGGCGGGCGAGATGGGGGTGCACCTCGGCATCGAGGCGTGCGTGATGGGAGGCACGCCCTTGCTCCACGCCGTGCGCGAGGGCCTGGCAGGCGAGCACTTCACCGCTGTCTACGGAATCCTGAACGGCACCACCAATTACATCCTGACGGAAATGGAGCGGCGCAACTGCTCCTTCCAGGACGCGCTCGCCGAGGCGCAGGCCCAGGGTTACGCCGAGCGCGACCCGACCTTCGACGTCGAGGGTTACGACGCACGCCACAAGATCACTATCCTCGCCATGCTGTGCTTTGGCATGGCCGTGCGCGTCAAGAACGTTCCCGCCGAAGGTATCACGCGCATCGACCGGGTGGACTTTGCGTACGCGCACGGGTTGGACCACACCATCCGGCTGATTGCAGGGGCGCGCCGGCGCGCCGCGGGTCGGCTCGAAATCTTTGTCCGCCCGATGATGATCCCGAGGACGTCGCCGCTCGCGCACGTCGCGGGCTCGATCAACGGCGTGCTGCTGGTCGGCAACAAGGGCGGCAATACCACCATGACTGGGCGCGGCGCGGGCGGCGAGCCCACCGGCGTTGCGGTGCTTTCGGACGTGGTCGGAATCGCGCGCTCCATGCTCGAAGGCGGGACATCATCGTCCCCGCTCGGTTACACCCACTGGCACCCTGCGCGGATCTCTCCCTCGGGCGAGCACGAGATGATGGCGTACGTGCGCCTGGTGGTGCGCGACCGCCCCGGCATCCTCGCCAAAGTGTGCTCGATTCTGGCGCGGCACCGTATCAATATCGACTCCGTGCTCCAGCAACCCGCAATGCCTAAGAAACACCTGCCTTTCGTCATGACACTGGAGCCAACAAAGGAGAAAAATGTCGCCCGCGCCGTGAACGAAATCGCTCGCCTCAGCTTCAATGCCGCACCACCCCTCATGATGCCCTTCGCGGACCTGTCGTAGCCTGGAAGTTTCGCCACAGAGACACTGAGGCACAGAGGAACGTAGCCACGGCACGGGTTTTGTGCCGTGGGCTTTCCCCATCGTCAAGACCCCACGGTAAGAGAGGCGCTGACTGCGGCTTCCAGATACTGGACACATGCCACGCACCGGTATATATTCGCCACCCGCGGAGCAAGTGTCGCAATGTTAGATTTCCTCGTAGACCTTTTCGGATGGTATCTGGCGCTCCTCGTCAGTGTAGGCCTCTTCGCGCTAATACCATTTTGCATACGAGCGAGAACACAGGGTATTAGACAGACTTGGCGAAATATTCAGGGCGCAATTCTGGTCCTGGGGATCGCGATAATTCCAGGGATACTTGCCCTACTCTTTGCTTGCATCGAGGCCATCTTTGACGTGAGCATCCCTTCGACCTTGGTAGGAGTGTAGTGCTCTTCACTGGCAGCGTTTTCTGGCAGTGGGTAAAGAGAGAGAGTGCCGAAAGGAGATCTGACCATTAGCGAGAAACCTCGTGTTCGATGGGTTGGGGTGTTCATCGAATCGTTGTGAGCCCATAGGTCACGCCATGTCCGAAGCGCACATGCATGAGGGCTGAGGAAATGTCAAAGAAAATTACGATCAGAAAGCTTGCGGAAATGGCCGAGGCCTTTAGGTACTATTATCAAAAAGACGTAATGGAGGCTGAGTACCGAAAGCGCGGTCACTTCGGAAAGCTTACGCGGGTCAGGTTCGGGAGAAACCAAACTGACCGACCGACAAAGAAAATCATAGAATGCCTTGATAACGGCATATTGACCCACTTTGACAAGAATTACGAATTAGAGCTTCTCGCTCTCACAGTCAATGGCAACAGAAGGGAAGTGCGCTGAACTCCACTCTAACCGATTCCAGCTTCAAATTGATAACGCGTACCCACGGCACGGATTTTGTGCCGAGGGTCAAGGGTTGTAGGGGAGGGCTTGGCCCTCCCGTTTTATTCCGGCGGCAACGGGAGCCCGGAGGGCTCCCCTACCATGACGGGCGGGTAGCCACAGTCAGGGCGCTTTCTGATCGTGGGCAATTCCCGTGATTGCGAAGCCACGTTCAATCCAAATTGCGAATTGACCGTGGCTCCTTTGATCAAATCCCGCGCCGCGCAACTATGCTAGACTATGCACAAGTGCAGGTGAGGATCCCCTGAGGAGGGCAGATGCGCCGAGTTTACCACGTTCAGGCGCCATGGGACGGTGAGGGCGGCGTCTGGGTGGCAGAGAGTGATGACGTCCCCGGCCTGGTAGCCGAGGCCGAATCGCCCAACGCGCTGGCCAGCAAGCTTCGCGTCCTGATCCCAGAGCTCTTGGAACTGAACGGGGCGCTGGAGGCGGGGGCCGAACCGGTAGAATTCGTCGTTCGGTACGCGCATGAGGAGTCCGGCGTGGCGGCTTTGGCTCCCTGATGGCGACGTACACGCCGAGGTTGAAGGAGATCCTACGCGCCCATGGATGCACCTTCGAGCGGCCCGGACGCGGAGATCACGAAATCTGGTAGAGCCCCATCACTGATCGGCGCTTCCCTGTAGACTACGCGATCAAATCCCGCCACACTGCCAATGCAGTTCTAAAGCAAGCGGGCATCCCCAAACAATTTTGATCTTTAGGCGATGCTCCGGCGGGGCCTGCGTCGGGCAGCTTTTTCTTGACTTTCATGCCTGATTTTCCATACACTTCGGAACCAGAGGGGGGCCGCCGCCGGCGACTCACGGGGGTTTTTATGGCCCGTGCCAGTCTTGGGGATATCAGGAGGAATACTGTGCGCTCAAGAACATTAACCTTTCTGGGGGTACTCTGTCTTCTGTCTGTTACCTCGGCATTTGGCCAGGACGTGCAGCCCGGCATGGCCGTCGGTTTCCCGGCTGCCAGCGTGTCCGACATGAACTGCTCGGGCTTCATTTCCGGCCAGCCGGTGTCCAACGACATTTCCATTTTCAATGGGGCGGACGACGACCAACTCAGTTACACCCGCGCCTGGATGACAGGTGAACACGTTTTCCTGCGCAGCCGCACCGGGGCGAACATTGCGGTCGGGACCGAATATTCGCTCGTGCGGTCGGCAAGCGAGCTGATGCGCGTCCGATGGTATGACGGCCAGGGCGCATCGATCCGCTCACTGGGTAAGCCATACGAAAATGCGGGCCGGGTCAAGGTGGTTCGCGTGACGCCGGACGGCGCCATCGCCGAAGTTACCGCTGCCTGCGGCTTGGTGATGCGGGGGGATCTGGCCATCCCGGCGGTGAATCGCCCCATTCCCGCCTTTGACCCCGCGGCGCAGTTTGACCACTACGCGCCCTCGAACGGCAAGCTGCTGGGCGCCATTACAGCGGGCGTGGACAACGCGTCGTACTTCGGCGGGGGAGCTAAGGCTTTCATCAACCTCGGCACCAGCGACGGCGTTTCGCCCGGTCAGAAGTTCCGAATATTTCATATCCTGAATGACGAGCCGGCCGGAGCATATATGCTGCCGCCCACCGGCCCGCGCCAGACCATCGGCGAGCTGATCGTTCTCTCCAGCGAGGAGAAATCGTCGCTGGTCATGGTCACCAAGTCGATCCGCGAGATCAAGCTCGGCGACGGCATCGAGCAGGAATAACAAACAGCCGGGCGGCGGCCGTTAACAGAACGCTTCGAATGGAAGGGCGGAGCCACGTTCTCCGCCCTTTGTTTTTTCACGGCCATCACGCCGCGTGGTGGGATGTCCGAGAAGGAGAGGCGGGCTCGGCGAAGATTTGCGCGGTGAAGACCTGGATGCGCGCCCCGCGCCGCCAGGCGTCGGCGGGAAGGCCCGCTTTGAGACACGTTTCGTCCAGAAACTTCTCCCGGTCCCAGCGATATTTTGTGGCGACCTGCGGAAGCAGCAGTCCGCGCTGATAGCCTCGCGAGACGAACAGGCCGTGGCGGCCAACTTCTACCTTGTCGGGTCGCGCCTCCTCGAGCGGGGAGAGCACCGATATTTCAATGTGAAGGTGCGGAATTTCGGCGGCCGAAACAGGATCGAAGCGCGGGTCGCGCAGCGCGGCCGACCGGGCACAGTCGCACACGGTTTGATGGAGCGGCCGCGGGGATTCGATGTTGCCCATGCAGCCGCGCAGCCGGCCGGACTTGTGCAGGGTTACAAACGCCCCGGCTTGCTGGGTGAGAGGCCCTTCGGGGCAAGTGAACGGGGCGGACTCCGCGGCCAGAACCGCGGCTTCAATCGCTTGCCGCGCCAGACGCAGAAGGCATTGCTGCTCAGGTTCACTGAGCGGGGACATCTTTTTCCTCCTCTTTCTCGCCCATGCGAAGGACGACCATCGGCTGGCCGGGTTGCGGCCGCGCGCGCAGATCCACCCTCTGCCAGAAACCCCAGAAATACTGCAGCGCCGAAGCCAAGGCGAAGACCACGACCACCCACATCAGGAATTCGCCCTGTGTCTCGAGGACTGGGAATCGCCGCTCGAGCATGAGAGCCATTATGGCGCACACCTGAAAAACCATCTTGGCTTTGCCCAGCCCCGACGCGGCGATCGCAAACCCTTTCGAGGAGGCGATGGCGCGCAGACCCGAAACCGAAAACTCCCTTCCGATGATGATCGCGACCATCCAGGCGGGAACGCGCCCCAGTTCGACCAGGGAAATAAACGCCGCCGAGGTCAACAGCTTGTCGGCAATCGGGTCGAGAAGAATGCCGAGGGGGGTGATTTGACCGTGCCTGCGGGCGAGGTATCCATCCAGCGCATCCGAGACCGCCGCGGCAAGAAAGAGTCCCGCCGCCCAGAGGTCCATGTTCTCTTCCTTGGTCAGCATGAGGACGACGAGCAGGGGTACAATAAAGATGCGCAGAACGGTAAGGGTCGTGGGCAGATTCATGTGCCTCGAGCCAGGTCCCGGGCGGACGGTAACGAGAAAGGAAATCGCTCTGCAGCCGCCGCATTGCCGGAGTAGGAAGTGTTCTCGTGCTTCGAGGCCACTATAACCAACGCCTCTTACGGTGTCAATCCGCATTCGCCGCCGACTTTCCCGCACGGATTGAAATGCCAATGTGGCGCGCGCCGGGCGAGCGAATTTCCTGGAGGGTCGCCGTTTTCCGCCCCTGATACTGCGCGAAGACAAAGGCTACATGATGAGGCTAGCTACCGAATTCTGCCTTTCTATCGGGCCATCTGGCCCCCCGGGGGCTACACGCCGAGTCCGAAGGGCTGCCTCAGAATTGTGCAAATCTTTCCGGTCATGGTTTGAACTCTATACTCACATTACAGCTCCGTTAACCATCTCTGAACGCCCCTTGTCCGTCTTACAACTTACGCGGAATCAATAACTTACAGAATCGGTTTGCATCCAAGGCGCTATTTGTGCGGGTTTTCACCCCGCCTAGCCTCGCCCGCTCCCTCGGGTATTTTTCACAGAGTTTTCCACAGCCCCAAGAGCCGCAAAAAGACTGGGTTTTTAGCCAGTCTTGCGCTTCGGCGGGGGCATGGATTCCGCCTCGATCCGGTTGCGCAGTGAAGTCGTCACACGCGCTTTCACCACCACCCGGTCATCTTCAAATCGCGTGGAGAGAACCGTTCCCTGACGATGAAGAAGGGCTAGACGCGCGCCGTCGGAGACGTCAAGCTCGAATTGCGCGTCGACGAGAGGATCATCCTGAATCATCGTGTCGATTTTCTCGCGCAACTCATCGAGGCCTTCACCGCTCCGCGCCGAGACCCAGACTTCCTCGTGGGCCCTCCCCTCGAAACCCTCCGGCGCCGCCGCAGCGTGCCGGGCGTGTTCGCGCGCGGGCAGAAGATCGGATTTGTTCCAGACGTGAATGCGGGGTTTGGAAACCACATTTAGGGATTCGAGCAATGCTTCGACGGCCTCGTCCTGAGCGGCATGGTCGGGATGCGACGCATCGGTGACGTGAAGGAGGAGGTCCGCTTCCTGGACTTCTTCCAGCGTCGCCCGGAACGCGGCAACAAGGTGAGAGGGAAGTTTGCGGATGAATCCGACGGTGTCGGAGAGCAGAGCCGGCCGCCGCGACGCGAGCGTCAGCGCGCGCACGGTGGGATCGAGTGTCGCGAAGAGGCGGGACGAAGTCACCACCTCGGCCCGGGTGAGGGCGTTGAACAGGGTGGATTTTCCGGCGTTGGTGTAGCCGACGAGGGCGACAGTGAGGAATTTCTGGTCGCGACGCCGGGCGCGGTGCAGGGCCCTCTGCTTCCGGACGTGCTCGATCGCTTCCTCCAGCCGCCGGATTCGCCCGCGAATACGTCGCCGGTCGAACTCCAACTGCTGCTCGCCCGGACCGCGCGTTCCAATGCCGCCCCCCAGCCGCGAGAGCGCCGTGCCGCGGCCGCTCAGCCGGGGCAGCAGGTAATTGAGTTGCGCCAGCTCCACCTGGAGCTGGCCCTCGCGCGTGCGGGCGCGCCGCGCGAAGATGTCCAGGATGAGCTGCGTCCGGTCGAGGACTTTCAGATCGAGCCGGGATTCGAGGTTGCGCAGCTGGGTGGGGGAGAGGTCGTGATCAAAGATGACCAGGTCACCTTCGGCGGCTAGAGCCTCGGCGCGCAGCTCCTCGACTTTTCCCTTGCCGATGAGGGTGGCCGGGTCGGGTTCAGGCGTGCGCTGAAGGGTGCTGCCGACGATTTCGGCTCCGGCGCTTGTGGCGAGGTCGCGGAGCTCGAGAAGCATTTCTTCGGGGTCGGGCAAGCGCCACTCGGGGCTGGTTCGCCGGGTGGAGGCCCAGCCGACCAGAAACGCTTTCTCGAGGGCGCGAATACCCTTATCCCTCCGCCGGAGCGGCTGCTGGGGCGGGCGAGGCGCCCGCGCGCTGCAGGACGACGGTCGAAATGGCGTGCTTGAAGATCAACTGCTCCTGATTATTGCTGTCGAGGACCACGGAATATCTGTCAAAACTGCGAATCCGGCCCGTGAGCTTGACGCCGCTTACCAGGTAAATCGTCACCAGCGTCCGCTCCTTGCGCGCGGAATTCAGGAACCCGTCCTGAATATTCTGCGCCTGCCTTTCCACTTTCCCTTTATCCACAAAACCATGAGTGTTCATCAGGATTCTCCCCTGTCAGACTTCTATTACCGGCGCGGCTTGCGATTCGTATCCTGCAGCCGTCCGGCCAGCCAATCAGAAATCCGGCGATCGATGGTCGCGTCGTCGCCGAAGCCCTCAAACCATTCGACATCCTTTTCCCGCCTGAACCAGGTCATCTGTCGTTTGGCGTATTGACGGGTGGCAGTTTGTACCCGGCGGATTGCCTCGGCCTCCGTCAGCTCACCTGCCAGCACGGCTCTTGCCTCGCGATAACCGATAGCCCCCAGCGGTTTAATCCGCTCCGCGTCCCGGCGTTTCAGCATATCACGAACCTCGCCGACCAGACCGGATCGAAACATTTCCTCCGTCCGGAGAGCGATGCGCTCGGCAAGCTGGGCACGATGCGGATTCAGGCCTACTTTCAGGACGTGAAACCCCTCCAGGGCGCTCCGCCCCCGCTCGTGCATGTCCGTAATCGGCTGCCGGGCGAGCAGGCAAACTTCCAGCGCGCGAATAATCTTAGGAGTATCCCGAGGGTGAATGCGCCCTGCCGCTTTCCGATCCATCCTCACTAACATCCGATGCAGGAACTCGCGGCTGTGTCGCTTGGCCATTTGGCTTAATCGTTCCCGCACACCTTCCGACCTTTCGGGGCCTTCGAACAATCCGAGCAGCAAGGCGCGAAGATAGAGCCCCGTGCCGCCCACCACGATGGGAAGCCGCCCGCGTTCGCGAACCTCATAAAGAGCGCGGATGGCCTCGCGGCGATAGTCTCCCGCGTTAAAGGTTTGGGAGGGCTCGACGATGTCGAGCAGATGGTGCGGTATGCCTTGCCGGGCGGGCGGAGAGACCTTGCCCGTGCCGATGTCGAAGCCGCGATAGACCTGCACAGAATCGCAATTGATGACCTCTCCGTTCCAGCGCAAAGCCAGGGCCATCGCCAGCGCGGATTTGCCGGCAGCCGTTGGGCCGACGATCACCAGCAGCGGATAGTTTTGAGTTATTGTGCCCACCAGAGAACCCGGAAGTATTTGATCAGCAGGACTACAAGAATGACGGCGAGAAGCAGGAAGCTGCCGGTGAGCTGCGTCTTGGAAAGCCGAGCCATACAGGGTCCGTCGATTGGCGTAGCGCGCACCTGGAGCAGATTACTAGAACCTTCGGGTCAGTGCTATCTCTTGGCGTCTCTGCGCCTCTGCGCGAGTCTATTTTCTGCAGTCACAGAAGCGTTTCAGGCAAAGGCGCTAAGCCCGCAGAGCCGACCCCCCTAGCTTGGGGAATCATTCAGGTCATTGTCAATCAATGAGCCCGCTTGCTGGCGGGCAGCAAGGAATTTCCCAGAACGCTGATCACCAAGCTGTGCGATGCGAATCACCATGCACCGGCCAAGACGCATCAAGGTTCAAACCCGAGGTTATAGAGGAACGTAAACTGCAAAACGAGGTGCTCGCCGGTAAATTCCGTCGGGAGCGGCGGAAAGGGATTGGAGGCGCGAATCGAGGCCACCGCGGCGCGGTCCAGCGGGTCAGACCCGGAGCCGGCAATCAAGCGGAGCTGCGGCACGGAACCATCCTTGAGAATTTCGAATACAATCGCCACACGCCCTTTCTGCCCAAGCTTGGCCGCAACGGGAATCATCGAGTACCAATTCCGCCGAACGTTGAAAACCACACGAGCCAGGTAGGGTCCGAAATCCACGCCCATCGTGTCGGAAAGAATGATGGGCGCCTCCGTGGAAAAGCTGGGATCGAAATTCCGGAACTGCAACGGCGAATCCCCAGGCCCCTCGCCCGACCCGGCGGCCGCCCGCCCCCGCGCCGCGGCCTCCAGCGATTGCCGGATGGCGTCGCCCGGACTGGTGGTGGAAAGCTGGAGGGGAGACTTCCCTCCCCCCGCCGGCCGCTGGGGAACGTCGTAGAGATGCAGCTTTGCCTGCTCCTTATTTTCCTCGGGCGGAGGCGGCGGATGGCTTTCCGCCGATCCCGCTCCGGGCGGAAGCGCTGGCGGGATCGGCGGCACTTCGAGTTTCGGCGGAGCGCCGCCCGCGATTTCCGGAAGCGGCGTGTTGCCTCTGGAGTACGGCATAGGGATGCCGCGCGGATTGATGATTGGCGATTTGCCCTGCGCCCGGCGGTCCTTGTCGGATAGGGGCGAATTTTCCCGCGGCGGCTGTTTCAAACGGTTCATGAGATCG
Source organism: Acidobacteriota bacterium (assembly GCA_016202975.1). Classification (GTDB taxonomy): domain Bacteria; phylum Acidobacteriota; class Terriglobia; order UBA7540; family UBA7540; genus JACQNR01. The sequence goes on along the minus strand of JACQNR010000003.1, from coordinate 2,781 downwards.
GGAGGCATAAACAGGAAGGTCGTTTCCCGCTGCGGCCGCGGTTCAAACTGAATGCCCAGCGCCTCGGCGCCCCGCCGGAACAGGTTGGGCGAAACCAGAAGCAGAATAACCACCACGAAATGCAGGATCACCGAGAGGAGAAACATCGTGCGGCGGCGCCAGCGGACGACTTCCGTCTCCAGATCGAGGAGTAGATGAATTTGCGGCTCTCGGTCCATATCTTAAGAACTAGCTGGAATCTAATGTAGACATCAGAAGAAAGTTACGTTCTCGCGCTTGTCAGTGGACGTTTACTCCCTCACCCTGCCCTTCTGGGCCACCCTCTCCCTGAGGGAGAGGGGCCGGGGGTGAGGGGGAACGCTGTAACATTTTCAACTTCGTTTACATGAGAAACTTGAAACCGGAAATTGGAAGGGGGATAGATCCGGCTCACTCCGTCCAGAGCGAATCCCGCCGGGCGGAAAAGCCGCGTGGCAAGTCCCCAATCCAAAATCTGCAATCCCTAGATTTCTCCGCTTTGCCCGGCGGGGCGCACCAAAGGGACGCCCACCTGGGCTGCATGTTGTTCGATGCAAATCATGACCCTCTCGGCTAGTGCCAGCGCCCGCCGACCTTCCGCCCCCCCGACCAGGGGGGCGCGGCGCGTGCGGACGGAGTCCGTGAAAGCCGCCAGCTCAGCACGCAGGGGTTCCTCCGGTTTCGTCTCCAGTTTCCGGAAGCCGATTTTCGGCGCACCCCCGTCACGGTCGACGCTCAGTACCAGAACGTCGCGCCGGGTGAAGTCAATCGAAACGTATTCGCTCGGCTGAAAGAACCGGAACTTCCTGACGCGTTCCGTGCTGACCCGGCTGGCGGTCAAGTTCGCCACAGTACCATTGTCGAACTCTACGCGCGCATTCGCAATATCCACCTTGTCCGAGAGCACTGGTAGCCCCACCGCGCGGACGTCGCTCACCTCGGAGCCAGCCAGCCAAAGCACCAGGTCGAGGTCGTGGATCATCAGGTCGAAGACCACGTCCACGTCGAGGCTGCGCGGGCTGAAAACCCCGAGGCGATGAATCTCGAAGAACAGCGGCCGGCGAGTGATGGCCTGGGCGGCGACCACGCCGGGATTAAACCGTTCCACATGACCTACCTGCAGAATGCGCCCGCGCGCCGCCGCAAGTGCGATGACCTCGTCCGCCTCTTCCACCGTCCGCGTGATGGGCTTTTCCAGCAAAACATCCACGCCCCGCTCGAACGCCGCACGGGCCACTTCCGCGTGGCCGCTGGTGGGAATCACGATGCTCACCGCGCGCGCGGCGCCCAGGGCTTCGTCCAGGGTCGCGAACGCCCGCACGCCCAGCTCGCTCGCCACTTCGAGCGTCCGCTCCGGGCGCAGGTCGTAAACGCCCACCAGCTCCGCGCCCGCAACCAACTGGAATTCCTTGGCGTGCTTCTTGCCGTGCTCCCCCACGCCGATCACAGCGACAGGAACTGCATCTGGTGATTTGGTGATTGAGCGATCTGATGATTTGTCCATTTCCCCGGCCAAACTTCGGCTCCCTCCGGATTACCTCAAACACTTCTTGGTTTTTCAATCAAATGACTCAATCGCAAAATCACAAAATCACCAGGTCGCTAAATGGTCAGTCTTTCATTCCAAAGACGGCGATCCCGGCCTGGTTTGCGGCGACTAGCAGCCGCGTCCGCTCAAACAGCAGCGTCTTCGCCGCGTCGACGGCGAGCACAGAAGCGTTCGACCGCTGCATCACCTCAATGGTTGTGGGCCCAATGACCGGGACGTCGAAACGCATATCCTGCTTGGGCTTGCTGACTTTGACGACAACCAGGCGTCTTCCGTTACTCAAGGTCGCGGCGCGTTCGATGGCGCGGTCGGTGCCCTCCATGGCTTCCACCGCCACGACGGCGTGGTCCGCCACCACGACGGTCTGGCCGATATCGAGCCCGGCGATCTTCTTGGCCATCTCGCGGCCGAAGGCGATGTCCGACTTTTCGCTTTCGTCGGGCGCGCGCTGGGTCATCGGGCCCGCCTCGGCGAGCAGCGCTTTCAAGAACAGGGTGGAATCCACCACCCGTATGCCGCGACCTTCCAGCATGCGGACAAACGCGCCGATCAGCGCGTCCGTGTTCTTGCGGTGCAGGCCCGCCAGCGCGCGGCTGACCAAGCCGTCGGGTTTGATGGAGCTGAAAATCTGCGCGTGCTTGACTTGTCCCGCCAGCACCACCTTTTCGACGCCCTCCGCGCTGAGAAGCTCGATCAGCTTCGAGACCTCCCCCAGGCTCAACCAGTGAACGTTGGGCGCTTTCTGGGATATTTCCGGAAAGGTTTCTTCCTTGATGGCCACGACCAGCGGCTCGATGCCCTGGTCGCGCGCCGCATCGAGCACGAGGAACGGGAAACTGCCGTTGCCCGCAATGACCGCGTAACGTGCGCGATTGTCAGTGGGCGCGTCCATGGTAAGAGAAACTCGAAATTGGAAACTCGGAATTCGAAAATCAAAACTCGAAAACTTTTCGCAAGGTCAGTTTCGATTTTCGATTTTCGGATTTCGAGTTTCGCTTACTTCACGACGCCGCGCTCGGAGGTCTTGATGAACTCGACCAGGGCGCGGACGTGGGGCGACTCAAATCCTTTGGCTTCGATCGCCTCCAGCGCCTGGGTGGTGTTGAGCTTGGAGCGCGAGAGGAGGCGGAAGGCCTTGTCCAGTTCATCCATGTCGTCCCGAGAAAACCCGCGCCGCTCCAGGCCCACGCGGTTCGCCCCATAGACGGCGGCCG
>JACQNR010000002.1 GCA_016202975.1 Acidobacteriota bacterium | reverse complement strand
CCGCTGAACACCGTCGTGTTCGGAACAAGGGCCTGCCCGTCGATGGTCGCGTTCTTACTCCCCGCCACCGATCCGATGATTGCCGATCCCGCATACATCGGCCCCACTGCCAACATCACTGCCGCCAGGATCATGAGTGTCGTCTGTGTTCTCTTCATGTCGAGTTACCTCTCTCCTCTGTGGGTGTATACGTGCCGTTTCAATCTCAACACTATCTGCTTCGCTTTCCTACCCTTGGCTCGCTTGTGATACTACTCAACCCCCGAGAATGGAGTCAAGAAACAAATTGTTGTAGGGGGATAGGTTTTCTTTATCAATTCCCATGAAAATATTTTCTTCATCTATCTATCGGCATTTTCGACCGGACTCTTGCCACAATTTTTCAGGCCGCTCCAGAAACTCCGGTCAAAGCGAGCAGAAATCCTTCATTTGCTTGATGAAGGCGCGCACCGAGGGTGTCACGCATTTGTCCCGGGCGCGAACGATCCCGAGCGTTGGAACGGGCCGGGGTTGGCGCAGCTCAAGCAATTTCACCCCGGGGCGCCGAAAATGCCAACGGGCCATCTCCGGAAGGAGTGTCACACCGGCGTCCGCAGCGACCATCCCCACCAGCGTGTCGAGTTGGCCCGATTCGAACACCACCCGCGGATTGACTCGGAAGCGCTTGCAGATTTGGAGAACATCGTCGCGAAAGCAATGGCCTTCTTTCATGAGCAGCAACGGCTCGCGGAGGTTTTCTCCGACCACCACCGGCCTGCCCTGCTGGCGGGCGAATGGATGTCTCCTGGGGACAACCAACAACATTGGCTCGTCGAGCAGACGCTCCGAGATCAATACCCCCCACGACACGGGCAGGCTCAACAGCGCGAGATCGAACGCACCCTGAATCAACTGTTCGACCAGCGCGCTGGTGAGATCTTCGCGCACGCTCAGAGTGACATTCGGGTACACGCGCCGAAACGAAGGGAGGACGCGGGGCAGAAGACACGGAGGCACGGTTGGAATCGCACCCACGCTGACCTTCCCCCGCTTCAGCCCAAGAATATCGGAAACGTCCTGCCGGGCTCTCTCCACTTCCTCCTGTCCTCTTCGCGCGTGCCGCAGGAATCACGCGCCCAGTGGCATTATGGCGATCTTGCGGCCCATGCGGTCAAACAATCTTCGGCCGAACTCGTCTTCCAGTTTGCGGATTTGCTACAAGCCATTGCAAAACCCCCTGTAGCCCATTGAAACGCGGGCCATCGACATGACGATTCGCGGTTTAGGGGAGCCGGGCGGGAAGGCCCTATTGAAAACAAAGGGCTTAACTTCACGTCCCACTCCCTCATCCCCGATCGCTCAGGCTTGGCTATGCAAATCAACAAGTTCCATTGAGTTTTGCAATGGGTTGTAGCTCAGTGAGGGTTGATGAACGTTTTCGTGTACCGCTGCGCGCGTGAAGGACCGATGCCGCGCGACGGCAAGGAAATAGCAGAGCTGGCACATTCCCTTACGCAGCATCTATCGAGCGAATAGGAACAATATATTTGAATTATAGCTCTCAACGAGCAAGAATGGACTGCACGCCAAAACCGAATGCCCCATCCGTGGACGGTCGGACCACGGGAAAGGGCCAACCAAGGAGGTAAAGAGCCATGGCACGAGTTGCTCGCGAAATGGTCCAGAAAGCCGGAGTCGATGTAGACAAGTTGCTGGACATGCTTGTCCGAAACGCTTCCGCCGAACTCACCACATACTACTATTACACGATTCTACGCGTCAATCTGATTGGCCTGGAGGGGGAAGGTCTGAAGGAGATTGCGGAAGACGCTCGAATTGAAGATCGAAATCACTTCGAGGCCCTGGTCCCCCGCATCTACGAACTGGGGGGCAAGCTGCCTCGGAACATGAACGAGTTCCACGATATTTCCGCCTGTCCGCCAGCCTACCTGCCGGAGAATCCCAAGGATATCAAGGCGATGCTCGATGTCCTGGTCAAAGCGGAACGCTGCGCCGTCGCCGGCTATTCAGCCATCTGTAACATGACGGCGGGCAAAGACCACCGAACCTACGACCTATCGCTCGCCATTCTCCACGAAGAAGTCGAGCACGAGGCCTGGTTCGCCGAGTATCTGGGTGAAGGACCCTCGGGACATTTTCGCCGTCAAGGCACGGGCTTTGAGAGGAATTCGCCCTATCTTCGGAAGTTCCTCCACGACTAGTCGTCCGGACAGGCATTCCCCGTCCGCATTCGAAGTGAAGCGAGGTCTGGCGATTCGCCAGACCTCGCCCTGCTTTTGGGGATATCCAGTTGTAGGCGGGAAAATGCGGTGGGGCAACTTCATTCTGGCTCAGCGCCAGCCTTCTCGATGAGCCTTCGAATCGCCGAAGCAACTCCGGCTTTGTCGCCGTAAATCGAAGATCCTGCCACCAGGAAATTGGCGCCTGCCTCGACGACGTTTCGCACCGTCCCTTCGTGGATTCCTCCGTCCACCTCGATGTCTCGGGAAAGATTCCGCTCGCGAAGCATCGTCCTCACCTGACGGATCTTTGCCAGCGTCTCAGGAATGAAGTGCTGGCCCCCGAACCCCGGGTTGACGGTCATCACCAGAACCAGGTCCACGTCTGGCAGGATCTCAGAGATGGCCGAGGCCGGCGTTGCCGGGTTGATGGCGACGCCGGGAGCCTTTCCCGTCGCGCGAATGTGCTGGACCACACGGTGCAGGTGCGGAGTCGCTTCCTGATGAACGATAATCATATCCGCGCCTGCCCTCGCAAACGCCCCGACAAAATCTTCCGGGCGATCCACCATGAGGTGCGCTTCGATGGCCAACTTCGTCAGCGGCCTCAGGCATTCAATAACCCTCGGCCCAAAAGTGATGTTGGGCACAAATCGCCCGTCCATGACATCGACCTGGATACGTTCCACGCCCGCCTGCTCGACGGCCTTAACCTGCTCGCCCAATCGCGCAAAATCGGCGGAGAGGATAGAAGGGATGATCTTGATCATGCCGTATTATCGATCTGCAGTCTGCTCGCAGCCGCACGATCCAGAAACCAGCTGACCGAGCCGCTCACGGGGCGAACATTTTGGACCGGGAGCGATCTCGTTTGGGTCTGTGGATCAAGCGCGCGGGCTAGAGTGTCCGACTTTTGGGCTCCGGAAACAAGGAAGATTATGTGCGCGGCCGCATTCAGGACCGGCAGCGTCAGCGTCACACGCTTCAATCCTTCCGGCCCCGGATTGCTGACCGCCACCCACCGCGAAGTTTCAGCCATTGTCGTCGAGCCCGGAAAAATCGACGCCACATGACCGTCTGCACCCATGCCAAGAAATACCAGCTCGAACTGCGGAAAATCCGGCGGGGGGGTTGAATAGAATTTCTCGAGATCGCTCGCGTACTGGCCCGCCGCGTCCTCAGGGGCCAATTCGCCCCTGACGCGATGGATGTTTTCTGGCGAGACGCCTGCCAGTGTGAGTAAGGACTCGCGAATCATCCTGAAATTACTCATGGCGTGATCAGGAGGAACACAACGCTCGTCAACCTGAAACAGATGCACTCTCCCCCAATCGATTCGGCGGCTATAGTCCGAAGATCCGAGATGTTGATAAAGGCGTCGCGGTGTGGATCCACCAGAAAGCGCGACGGAAAACCTGCCCGCTTCCGAGACGCGCTGCTTTGCCAGTTCGAGAAAACGATCCGCAACAGCGCGACTCGACCCTTCCAAATCGTCATGGACGTGAATTTCCGGCTTGATCATCGTTTAGTGGGTTGTGTCCGGCGGCACCCAGACTCGTCCGTCGGCCGCAAGGAACGCGTCGGCTTCCGCAGGGCCCCAGCTTCCGGCATCATAAAACGCCAGCCCGCGGTCGCCATCCTCTTTCCAGCGGGCCAGGATTGGATCGACAAGCTGCCATGAAAGGTCCACCGCGTCCTGACGATTAAAGAGAGTCGCATCCCCTAGCATGCAGTCGAGGAGGAGAGTTTCGTAAGCGGTGGGCGGCGAGGCGTTGAAGACTTCGCTGTACCGGAAATTCATCGTCACAGGCCGGATCTTCATCACCGGCCCCGGAAGCTTGGCGCTGAAACTAAGCGACATCCCTTCGTCCGGCTGGATGTGAACAATGAGGAGGTTGGGGTCGATTCGTTGGGTTGCGCAATCGCGAAAGAGCAGATGTGGCACGCGGCGGAACTGAATGGCGATTTCCGAGGCGCGTTTCGCGAGGCGTTTGCCGGAGCGCAGATAGAATGGCACGTCGGCCCAACGCCAATCGTCGATAAAAAACTTGAGCGCGGTAAAGGTCTCGGTCGTGGAGTTGGCGGCCACTTTGGGCTCTGAGCGGTAACCTGGCACGGGGCCGCCCCTGGCGTGCCCCGCACGGTACTGCCCGCGAATGGCCGAATCGGCGACGCGATCAAAAGGCACTGGCCGGATGGCTCGAAGCACTTTGGCCTTCTCATCCCGGACGGCATCGGCGCGAAACGCCGCGGGGGGCTCCATTGCTACAAGGCTGAGGAGTTGAAGGACATGATTCTGAATCATGTCCCGCAAGCAGCCGGCTTCTTCGTAATAAGAGCCTCGCTCCTCGACGCCCAGGTCCTCCGCAACAGTAATCTGAACGTGATCGATATAACGCCGGTTCCATATCGGTTCGAAAACTCCGTTGGCAAATCGGAAGACCAGCAAATTCTGGACTGTCTCTTTGCCGAGGTAGTGATCGATTCGGTAGACTTGCTCCTCGCTGAACACGCTGGTAACGGAACGATTGAGGTCGCGTGCGCTGGCGAGGTCGCGCCCAAAAGGCTTCTCGATTACGATGCGAGTCCAGTTTTGGTCAGGAGCTTGGGGCCGGGCTAGCCTGGCGTTTCCCAGGCCCGTGACGATGACCGGAAAGAAACTCGGCGGCGTGGCGAGGTAAAACAACCGGTTGCCGGCCGTCCCACGCTCCCGGTCAAGTTGCTCAAGTAATTCGCGAAGCTTGTCGTACGCGGCAGCTTCGCCGAAATCTCCCTGCTGATAAAAGAGTCTCTTCCCGAAACCCTGCGGAAATTGATTCCGCTCCTCCGCGGAAAGGTGGAGAAACTCCGCGACGGACTCCCGCATCTTGTCGCGAAATTGATCGTGCGTGAATGGCGTGCGGCCGCATCCCACTACGGAATACTCGTCGGACAGAAGCCGTTCCCGAACGAGATAGTAGAGCGCGGGAATAACCTTACGTTCCGTCAAATCCCCCGAAGCGCCGAAGATCACCATCGCGCAAGGATCGGGCAGACGCCGCTCGCGGAAGGTCCCCGTCGAAGCGATTGGCTGAGTTCCCATGCCATTCATTCCAATCTCAGGATACCGGGCGAGCACGAGCATTTGCCCTGGTGGCTTTTCCCTTTATCCAATCCATCCCAGAACCTTGTCCACGGCAGATTTGAAAAGAGTCGTCACTTGGTCGAGCCCGCCCGGAACCCGGGCACTCAAGTGAAAACGAATCACCGGCCGACCTCTGCTCCTCAAAGCTTCATAGTCGCCGAGCGCCTGCGCCATCTTGAGGACCGAAAAGCTGTAAGGCTCGCCCGGGACGGATTGGTCCTGCTTGTCCTCCGCCGTGATGAGAACAAACAACCCTCGTGCCGCTCCGCCTTTGTGCAGTTGCCCTGTGGAATGCAAATAGCGGGGGCCGTATCCTACTGTCGTGGCAAGTTTCATGCCATCGCGCAGGTGCAATCGCAAAGCCTGGATCGAAGCTTTGTGGGCGCTCTCGGGTTCAATATAGGGCAGCAGTGCAATGTAGCTCCCCGGCTTCGCCCGCTTCAGGAAAGCGGCTACGCATTCCGTGCATTCCTGCAAAGGGGTGGAGCTCAGTCCCGCATTGGACGGAGTCTTGTCGAGATCGCAGTACACCTTAATCCCTTCAAATTCGCCGACGGGTTCAGGCTCGGGAAGTTTCCCCGCCGTACTAAAGCCCGCAAGCAACCTGTTCGTGATGTCCTTGCTTTCCTGCACGTTGGGTTGGTCGAAGGAGTTAATGCCCAGCAAGGCTCCCGCCGTGGCCGTCGCCATTTCCCAGCGGAAGAACTCGCGGCCCAAATCGTAGTGGTCACGCAGATCAATTCGAAGCACCGGGTGTCCGGCGGCTTCGAGGGCTTCGAGGCGGTTTTCGACCATACGCTTCTTTTCTTCGATCAACGCCATCCGAACGAAAACGCGGTCCTGACCGTATACGTCCGGATCACCGATATATTCACGGATCACCGGCACGAGACCTTTCCCTTCTTTGCCCGTGCTTTCGGCAATGAGTTGCTCGACCCAATCGCCAAAGGAGAAGGTTCCCGCCGACATGATGAACGTAATCTTGTCCCGCCCTGCGAGGGCAGCCTCGGCCAGATAAGCTCCCAAAGCCACTCCGGGGTTCTCAGGCACCGGAACATCAGCCGAACACGCTTGGGCCATTTTGAGTGCGCGAGTAAGGAGGGTGGAGATTTCGACGCCGGCCAGAGCCGCCGGAACCATCCCAAAGTTAGAAAGGGCCGAGAAGCGGCCGCCAATATCCGGGCGGCCGGGAAATACGCGGCGGAACCCATGCTCATGAGCGAGTTTTTCTAGACCCGTTCCGGGGTCGGTAATGGCGACGAAATTCTCACCGGCGGCCACACCTTTGTGTTTTCGCCCGAGGTCATAGAAATGTTTGTAGAAGCTCAAGGGCTCGATGGTCCCGCCGGACTTGGAAGAAACCAGAAAAAGCGTCCTGGGAACATCAATCTCTTTCGTTACCCGCGCCACGCTGGCAGGTACGGTGGAATCGAGCACGTGTAGTTCAAGATAGCCTTCCGCCGATCCGAAAGTGAGACGGCAAACCTCAGGGCAGAGACTGCTGCCGCCCATCCCCAGAACGACGGCGTGCCGGAATCCCTGGGCGCGAACCTCGTTCGCGAAGTCGATCAACTCCGGCACCTGATTCAGCATCTGCACGGGCGAATCGAGCCAGCCTAGTGAGTTGCGGATGATTCGCTGGTGGTCGGGTTCTTTCTTCCAAAGACCCGGATCTCGCGACCAAAGCCGCCGGGTAAACTTCTCCCGGTCGAGGCGCGCCAGGGTGGCGCGAACTGCAGCGTCCAGTATCGTCAAGAATAACCTCCCCGTTGTTTCTTCGTTCAGCAAGCCACCCCTGAGTGCGAATTATGTCGATGGAGGACGCTGCCTAATCCCATCCGCCCAGCAATTCCTTTGCCCGGCGAATGACATCGGTTGGGGTCAGACCAAACTTTTCCGCAAGCACCTTGGATGGCGCGGAAGCTCCGAACCGGTTGATTGCCAGTATCGCGCCTTTCGCCCCGAGGTAACGATCCCAACCAAACGGTGCGGCAGCCTCAATAGCGAGCCGCGCGGTGATGGCGGGAGGTAGCACTTCGTCTTTGTATGCCTGAGGTTGCCTCTCGAAGAGATCCCAGCTGGGCATGCTGACCACGCGCGCAGCGATTCCTTCGTCTGCGAGTTTCGCGGAAGCTTCCATCGCAACGGAGACCTCAGACCCGGTGGCCATCAGTATCAATTCCGCGGGTCTACCCGAAGGGTCGGCCAGAATGTAAGCTCCCCGGCCCACTCCTTCCGCCGAACCATACTTGCTCCGGTCAAAGATCGGGAGGCCCTGCCGAGTCAATAATAGCGCGACGGGCCCTCCATGATGCTCGATGGCGATTCGCCACGCCGCAGCCGTTTCGTTGGCGTCGGCAGGCCGCAACACCATGAGATTCGGCATCGCCCGCAGCGCCGCCAGATGTTCCACCGGCTGGTGCGTCGGACCGTCCTCACCAAGGAAGATGCTGTCGTGTGTGAAAACGAATATCGACCGGGCTTCCATCAGGGCGGCCAGGCGCACCGCAGGGCGCGCGTAGTCGGAAAAAATCAGAAAGGTGCCACCATAAGGAATCAATCCGCTGAGCGCCATCCCATTCAGAGCGGCGCCCATGGCGTGCTCGCGGACTCCGAAGTGAAAGTTTCGCGCCCCGTAGTTCGTTTTCGAAAAGTCACCCAGGCCTTTCACGTAGGTATTATTGGAAGGAGCAAGGTCCGCCGAGCCGCCAACCAGGGTGGGCAGGCCGGGCGCGATCGCTCCCAACACTTTTCCAGAAGCTTGGCGCGTAGCCATGGGTCCATCGGAAGGCTTGAAAACCGGGAACTTCTCTTTCCACCCGACCGGCAGTTCGCCCTTGACATACCGATCCCACTCGGCCGCCAGTTCCGGAAAAGCCTTCCGATAGGCCTCCAGCGTCTGCTGCCATCGGCCCTCGGCTTCGTTGCCGCGTTCAATGCTTTTGCGAAATTCGCTCAGTGCTTCAGCCGGCACGCGAAACTTTTCCTCCGCGGGCCATCCATACGCTTGCTTGGTCAATTTGATTTCTTCCTCGCCCAGCGGCGCCCCATGGGCCTCCGCAGTATCCTGCGCATGTGGCGCGCCATACGCAATATGCGTCCGCACCAGAATGAGTGACGGTTTACCCGTCTGGGCCTGCGCGGCGCGAATCGCCTGATCGATGGCGCCGAGATCGTTGCCGTCGGTCACATGTTGCGTAAACCAGCCATAGGCCTCAAAGCGCTTGCCACGGTCTTCGGTGAACGCCAGGTCCGTTGAGCCCTCAATCGAAATGTGGTTGTCGTCGTAGAGATAGATGATGTTATCCAGGCCGAGGTGTCCCGCCAGCGACGCCGCTTCGTGTGATATTCCTTCCATCAGGTCGCCGTCGCTGACGATGCCATAAATCCTGTAATTCACCATCTCGTGGCCATTGCGATTGAAGATCGCAGCCAGGTGTTTCTCAGCCATGGCCATGCCCACGCCCGTCCCAAAACCCTGACCCAGCGGGCCGGTGGTGGTCTCGATGCCCTCCACGAGCAAGTTTTCCGGATGCCCCGGCGTTCTGCTGCCCCATTGACGGAACTGCTTCAAATCGTCGAGCGAAAGGTCATAGCCTGTGAGATGCAATAAGCTGTATAGGAGCATCGATCCGTGGCCCGCGGAAAGAACAAATCGGTCACGATTGGGCCATTTGGGCTTACGCGGATGATGCCGCAGATGACGGCTCCACAGCATGTAAGCCATCGGCGCCGCACCCATGGGCATGCCGGGATGGCCGGACTTGGCTTTTTCCACGCCATCCATGGCGAGGCAGCGAATGGTGCTGACACACAACTGGTCGAGTTCGGATTGCTTAGGTATGGTGGTGGTTTCCAATGTTTAATTCCTCATTCCAAATGAAAGCTAAGACAGGTCGAACCCCGAAAACCAGAGCCGGAATTATATAACTTCGCACATTGCTTGGGCAGGGACAACCTGAATCGACATCCCCACGAGAAGAGTAAATTGCCAGACCAAGCGCCGTCCGTTTTGGTATCCTGTGTCGGACAATCGGAAACTGAAGGATTTGTCCATTGAAAAAAAATCACCTGGGAATTATCGGGCTGGGCGTGATGGGGCGCAATCTGGCGCTGAACGCCGCGAGCAAGGGGTTTTCCGTGGCGGGCTACGACGCAGATGCCACCAAAGGCCGGGACCTCGCCGAAGCGGCCAAAGGCAAACAGTTTTCGGCTGCGGCGACGCTCCAAGAATTTGTCGATTCGCTCGAAGCCCCTCGCCGCATCTGGATGATGGTTCCGGCAGGCAAGATAGTCGACGCCGTCCTGGGCGGGCTGAAGCCCATCCTCACCACCGATGACATTGTCATCGACGGCGGCAACTCGTATTTCAAGGACACCGAGCGTCGCGCAAGCGACTGGGAATCCGCCGGCCTGCGATTCTTCGGCATGGGCGTGAGCGGCGGCGAAGAGGGCGCACTACACGGCCCATCCCTGATGCCCGGCGGGCACGAGCCGTCATATCGGCGGCTCGAGGAAGTCCTGACCAGGATGGCGGCGCAGACCAGCGACGGTCCGTGCTGCACCTACCTAGGGCCGGGCGGCGCGGGCCACTACGTCAAGATGGTTCACAACGCCATTGAATACGGCATCATGCAGGCCATCTGCGAGGCGTATGACCTTTTGAAAAACGTTGTGGGGCTCTCCGCCCCTGAAATTCGCGACCACTTCGCGGAATGGAACGCGGGTGATCTCAACTCTTTCCTGCTCGAAATCAGCGTTACGGTGCTCGGCAAGATCGATTCCGAGACGCGCATGCCGCTCGTCGACCTGGTGGTCGATACCGCTGAGCAGAAAGGCACGGGCAAATGGGCCGCGCAGGACGCTTTCGACATCGGCGTTGCGGTGCCGACGCTCGTCGCGTCGGTGGTCGCGCGAATCATATCCGGTGCGAAGGATGACCGCGACGCCGCTTCGAAAATTCTTACAGGGCCGCCGGGCGCGTTTTCAGGAGATAAAGCGCAATTCATTGCCCGCTTGCGCGACGCCTACTCGCTCACCGTGCTCGCCTGTTACGCGCAGGGGTTCGAACAGATGCGCGTGGCGTCCAGCGAATACCGCTACAACCTGCTGCCGGCTGAAATTGCTCGCATCTGGAAAGGAGGATGCATCATTCGCGCGCGCTTGCTCGACCCCATCCTAGGGGCGTTCCAGGAAAATCCCGAGCTGAAGAACCTGATGGTCGCGCCGCACTTCAGCCGGCTCATTAATGAGAAGGCAGGCAGTCTGCGCGAAATCGTGCGCACGGCGAGCGAGTTTGGGACGCCCTGCCCCGTCTTCAGCAGTTCGCTCGCCTACATCGACAGCTACCGCCAGGCGCGCCTGCCCGCCAACCTTCTCCAGGCCCAGCGCGACTACTTCGGGGCACATACCTATCGCCGCCTCGACAAAGAAGGCAAATTCCACACCGACTGGGAGAAATGACCACAGATTGACATTCAAAGAGGTTCACCATCCCCTTAGTCATGGCGCTGTGACAGGTCTGATCAGAAAGCGAGGAACATGATGAATGCGAGTCTAGCCTTCGTAATCGCGGCCGGATTGGGGACCGTGGCCGGGCTGCGTGCCATGACGGCTCCAGCTGTTCTGAGCTGGGCCGCCCATCTGGGTTGGGTAAACCTACGCGGCACGCCGTTGGCGTTTATGGGATCAACAGTTTTCGTTACCATATTCACGCTCGCAGCGCTGGGAGAGTATGTCAATGATCTCCTTCCCAAGACACCGAGTCGAACTGCGCCTGCGCCGCTGATCGCTCGCATCGCCATGGGAGCCCTCTCCGGCATTAGCGTTTGCGCTTCAGCAAGCCAATCCCTGATTGCCGGAGGGCTGCTGGGCGGAGTGGGAGGCGTGATGGGTGCCTTCGGGGGCTACCACGCGCGCACTCGCCTCGTCAGTTGGCTCAGAGTAAAGGACGCGTTCGTCGCCATCCCCGAGGATCTGGTGGCCATTTCCCTGGGGTTATTCCTCGTATCCCCGCGATAGACGTGCTATTGGACGGTGTTGGGAGCCTGGGATCCTATCTCGCAAATTCCTGCATTCAAGTGTAGACCCGTCAAGAGCACGATCGCATCGCGCGCAAGTCTTCCCTGGGCTCATGCCCGTTGGGCTCGATTTCCTAACAGGTTGATGAAAAACCCTTTTTCGTGCTGACTAGGGATATAGCCTATGCTGAAAACAAGGAACTTACGATTGTTAAAGTACGGCAAAACAAGCGTTTTTTCGACTTTTTCATCAACCTGCTAAACAGCCCCTTACCTCCGGGCCAGAGAAAAACCGCCTTTGATCCATCGCCAATTGAGGTACAATCTGCCCGCTACCCTCGCCTAGCCGGGCTTCCTCTCGGTGACGAACCTCACTGCAATCGGACCCGGGTGACCTTACACGGAGGTGGTTGGTGCTCAAATCCGCGATCCTCACGATATTTGCATTGGCACTGTCTGCGCAGGCGATGGACCTTCAGATCCCATCGAGCGCCGAGATTTGTGGCGACTGCCACCGTGAAATTTTCGCGGGCTGGAAGCGTTCCGCCCACGCCTCAGCGATGGAGAGCCGGCTCTTTCAGGATGCGCTCAAGATGGCCGAGTTGGATTTCGGGGCCTCGGCGCGCAAGACCTGCCTGGGTTGCCATTCGCCCGTCGGGGTTCAGATCGGAGACCTGACCCTGATCAAGAAGGTGAGCTGGGAGGGTGTCACCTGCGACTACTGCCATTCCATCCGCGAGGTGACCACCACGGGCACCAACCCACACGCGCGTGTGGAATTTTCGATGGTCAAGAGCGGGCCTTCCAAGGAAGCCGCCTCGACGGCGCACGGGACGGTCTATTCGGCCGTGCATACTTCGTCGCTGGCGTGCATCTCCTGCCATGAATACACGAACTCGCAGGGCCTGGCGGTTCTGACAACCTATTCCGAGTGGCAACAGAGCCACTATGGGAAGGAATCGGGAGGTTGCCAGTCGTGCCACATGGCGCGCGTGCAGGGAAACGTGGTTGATCCGCGTGTCAAGGCCAGCAGCCGTCTGCAACTCAACCTTCACGAGATTCCCGGCAGCCACTCCGTGACGCAGTTGAATAAAGCGATCCGGGCGCAGCTCAACGCCACGCACCAGGGCGGGCAACTCAAGGTCTCCGTGCAGGTCGTGAATCAAGGCGCCGGGCATAGCGTGCCTACGGGCTCCCCGCTTCGGCAATTGATTCTCGAACTGCGTACCGCTGCCTACAATGGCAAAGAATACCGGGAGGAACGCGTCTATCGCCGTACCGTCGCTGACGCGAGCGGAACGATCATCAACCGCGAGCATTTGGCCTTCCTGAAAGGCGCGCGTGTGGTCAGCGATACGCGCCTCGCCCCGAACCAGGTGCGAACTGAAAACTTCACCTTCCCCGTACCGCAAGGCGTGATGTCCCGGGTCGACGCGAGTTTTTACTATTACTACTCTCCTATGGCCTCAACCGCGGCCGAGCAGAAAGCGAAGTTCTTGAGCCTCAGCCGCATCGTGCCTTAGCGCGGAGGCGGCCTTTTGGCTTTGCCACCCTCCAGCCTCAAGAAAATCTGCGGATTCTTGCATCAAAAATCCGGAAGGTTCCAACAAAACCAACACTTCGCTGCAGCCTGCTATTTCTCTGCCCAGTGCACTGTGAATTCTGCTATACATGAGCGCGTAATTAAGATTCATGCGCGTCCCTGTGCCTTCATGAGGGAGGTTCGATTCATGCAGCGAAAAATCGCGGACGTAGCCGTTTTGTCGACTCTTATCCTAGCGGTGAGCCTGGCGGGTTATGCCAAGCGGCCGATCACGTTTGAGGATCTGGCAAAGGTGGAGAGGATTTCCGACCCTCAAGTCTCGCCTGACGGCAAGTGGGTGGCGTACGTTCAAGGCACGGTAGATTTCGAAGCCAACAAGGTCCGGCGGCACCTCTGGCTCGTGCCTGCCGAGGGAGGCACACCAAAGCAACTGACGCGCGGCGAAGGTTCTGACACGCACCCCCGTTGGTCGCCAGACGGGAAGTCGATTGCATTCATCTCCACGCGCGGCGGCAACGCCCAGGTGTGGATCGTTCCCACCGATGGGGGCGAGGCTCGGCAGATCACGTCGCTTTCCACCGAGGCTGACGGGGTAACCTGGGCGCGCAATTCCAGCTTGCTGGCTTTCACTTCGAAAGTATTCCCGGCCTGCGCTGACGACGAATGCAACGCCAAGCGTCTCGCAGAACGCGAGAAAAGCAAAGTGAAGGCTCAAATCATCGACGAACTGCTCTTTCGCCACTGGGACGAATATCGCGACGGCAAGTACACGCACACTTTCGTAGTGTCTGCTGATGGCGGCAAGCCGCGCGACGTAACGCCCGGCGCCGTCGATTCACCCACTTGGTTTCTCGGCGGGCCCGACGCTTTTGCCATCTCGCCCGATGGCAAGGAAGTCTGCTTCACGTCGAACCACTCCGGCGGCTCCGCCATCGCGTGGACCACGAATAACGATCTCTTTCTCGTCCCCGCGGGCGGTGGCGAACCGAAGAATATTACGAAGGACAATCCGGGCTCGGACGCGTCACCGCAATATTCACCGAATGGCCACTACATCGCCTACACCTCGCAGGCCCGCGATGGGTACGAATCCGACCTCTTCCGACTGCGCGTGTACGACCGCCAGACTGGACAAGTAAAGGACCTGACGACAGGCTTCGACCAGTGGGTGAATAGCTTCACCTGGTCCCCGGACAGCGACACTATTTACTTCAATGCGCCCGAGCACGGGCACCAGCCGATCTTCAGGACCTCCGTCAGCAAGCCGAAGGTGGAAAAAGTCCTGGAGGTGATGACAGAGGATTTTACTGTCACGCCGGATGGCAAACAGCTCGCCTACGCCAGCAGCAGTTTGAAGCAGCCTTCCGAGGTGTTTCGAGCCAGCACAGCCGGAGGCCCCGGTGTACCGCTCACACATGCGAACAACGCGCTGATGGCCGAACTCGATATGAACCCTGCCGAGGATGTCTGGACTCCCGGCGCGCTGGGCGCGAAGATTCAAAACTTCCTCATCAAGCCGCCCGGGTTCGATCCCATCAAAAAGTATCCCGCCATCGTGCTGATCCACGGAGGGCCGCAGAGCGCTTACGAAGACTCGTGGGGGTACCGGTGGAACGCGCAACTTTTCGCCGCCCGCGGCTACGT
>JACQNR010000084.1 GCA_016202975.1 Acidobacteriota bacterium | reverse complement strand
GGTTCGCCAAGCAACCCAACTGCAGCAGATTGCTGCCGCGTCGTTCGCTGAGCCGGTGGACTTCTTTGGCCCACTCGGCCAGCGCCATTCGCACCCGATTCTATTGAGGTTTCTTAAGTACAAACTCCGAAAGGATTTGCCGATCGACTGTTCGATTCACAATGAAGACTTGTTGCTTTCGGTACCCTACAGTCGAACAAATTCACTGGCACTTCTCAAGCAATAATTTGATACGATCACGCTCGACTCTGCAGGTGAGATACGCCCTGGGACATGGATGCACAGTAGTCTTGCGCGCGATCGAAAGTTCTCAAGCGTCATTCTGGCAGGCTGGCGACCACCCAAAGTTCTTTCCAAGATATCAGGAGCCAGGAAAGCGCATTGAAAAATCCGGCTCGCATATCGCGCGTCAAAGCCGGGTGCGTCTGAAGCGAGGCAGCGTGATCATTTCGATCCCCTGCGTCCCAACCGTTCCAGCAATCCCTCAGCCGAGGGATTGTCACAGCAGCCGTCGCGAGCAGGTGGTCCTCTCTTATGAGTTCTGCCAAACTCTTCAAGGAGGGGCCGAATGCCTAGCTGCAGGTACGCGTCTTCTGGCTCATAAACCTACTTTAGGAGTTGTTCCATCGTTTCCTTGTAGCCGAACGATTCTGCCTGCGGAATTGCGGATTCCCGAGTTCGTATCTCACGGGACTGCGGCTCTTCCCCAAACTGCTCCTCCTCGGTCGACCCTTTCAAAGCAGTGGTGGAAGCATTTCCATGAGCAACGATTTGTGCGACTTGGTCGAAATAACCCGTGCCCACAAACTGTTGATGCCGGACTGCGGAATAACCACACTCCTTGGCACGCAGGAACTCGGCTTCCTGTAACTGAACATAGGCAGACATACCTGTCCACGCATATTCGCGAGCAAGTTCGAACATGCTCAAGTTCAACGCGTGAAAACCTGCGAGTGTCACAAATTGGAATTTGTAGCCCAACGCTGCAAGCTTTTCCTGGAAATTGGCGATGCTTGTGTCGTCCAGTTTTTGCTTCCAATGGAAGGAAGGTGAGCAGTTATACGCCAGCAGCTTGCCGGGGAATTTGGCGTGAATGGCTTTTGCAAAGTGCTCGGCTTCCTGCAGGTTCGGTTCTGATGTTTCACACCAAAGCATATCGGCATACGGAGCATAGGCGAGTCCCCTGGTGATAGCAGCCTCGATTCCGCCCCGGAACTGAAAGTACCCTTCGGGGGTCCGTTCGGGGCTTATGAAGGGGTGATCCCTGGGATCGATATCGCCCGTCAGCAGCCGAGCACCGTTTGAGTCCGTACGCGCAATGATCAGTGTCGAGACTCCCATAACGTCGGCGGCGAGGCGAGCCGCAACTAGTTTTTCGACGAACTCGCGAATTGGGACCACCACCTTTCCGCCCATGTGTCCGCACTTCTTGGCCGATGGAAGTTGGTCCTCAAAGTGTACGGCGGCTGCGCCTGCCTCGATCATGGCCTTCGCCAGCTCATACGCGTTTAGCGGACCGCCGAATCCAGCCTCCGCGTCGGCCACAATGGGGGCGAACCAATAAGTGCCGTTATGACCCATGGAATGATGGATTTGGTCGGCTCGCATCAACGCGTTATTAATTGCTCGGTCCAGCATCGGAACGCTGTTAGCAGGGTAAAGGCTCTGGTCGGGATACATCTGTCCGGCGCTATTAGCATCTGCCGCCACCTGCCACCCGCTGACATAAATAGCCTTAAGACCGGCTTGGACTTGCTGGACGGCCTGATTGCCGGTCATAGCCCCCAGCGCGGGTACGTGGCCTTCTCTATGGAGGAGGTCCCACAGCCTTTCGGCGCCGAGGCGAGCGAGGGTGGACTCGATCAGGATAGACCCTTGTAATCGCGCCACGTCGTCGGTAGAGTATGGCCGTTCAATTCCATTCCAGCGCGGATTCGTTTTCCAACTATGCGAGATGGTAGAACCATGATTTCCGTTTCTTCGATGGGGTTGAGTATTGAGCATTGGGCCTTCCTCCACATGCCAGCCGATTGCTGGGAATTTGATTCTCGTCACCTACTAGACCCGATATGTGTCAGAATGGTCAAACCGAGGTGTCCGAATCGGACAACTGGCCCGATTCGGTCCCTGGGAAATGCAGTCAATAGAGTGTCCCCGTTAAGATACAGAGGCTGAAACACATATCATTGGCTGCGAGGAGGTCGCAAACTTATGGTTCCAGTGGGCACAGACCAAGTGAAGATTACCGCACCGGTGAGCAAATCTCATCTGGAAATTCTGAGCGAGGAAGCTGTGCGTTTCCTATTGAGGCTTTCAGCTGAATACGAACCTGGGCGTCAGGAGCTGCTACATCGGCGTCAGACCAGACAACAGGAGATCGACGCAGGCAAGATGCCGGACTTTCTGTCAGAGACGGCGCCCATCCGTCAGAAGGAATGGGTCGTGGCGCCCATTCCAAGCGACCTTCTCGACCGGCGGGTAGAAATTACGGGTCCGGTTGATCGAAAGATGATCATCAATGCGCTAAATTCCGGGGCTAGCGTGTTCATGGCTGACTTTGAGGACTCGAATTCTCCAACCTGGCAGAACAACCTGGACGGCCAGATTAATCTCAGGGATGCCGTGCGGCGAACAATAAGCTATCGCAGCCCAGAGGGGAAGGAATACGAGCTAGCCAAAGGGACCGCAACCCTTATGGTCCGTCCCCGGGGTTGGCATCTTGACGAGAAGCACTTTCTGGTCGCTGGCAAGCCAATTTCCGGCTCGTTGTTCGATTTCGGGCTATTCTTCTTTCACAACGCGAAGGCCCTTATCGGACAGGGTTCGGGGCCATACTTCTATCTGCCCAAGCTTGAAAGCCACCTCGAGGCGCGTCTCTGGAACGACGTGTTCAATCTTGCCCAAGATGAGCTGGGGATTCCGCGCGGAACGATCCGGGCAACAGTTCTGATCGAAACGATTCTGGCTGCTTTCGAGATGGATGAGATCCTGTACGAGCTGAGGGACCACTCGGCCGGCCTCAACTGTGGACGATGGGACTACATCTTTAGCTTCATTAAGAAGTTCCGTAACCACCCCAATTTTGTCCTCCCGAACCGTGCACAGGTAACCATGGAACGTCACTTTCTCAACTCATACGTGCATCTTCTTATCAAAACCTGTCACCGTCGCGGTATTCACGCCATGGGAGGTATGGCAGCGCAAATTCCGATCAAGCATAATCCGACGGCGAATGAGACTGCCCTCGAGAAGGTGAGGCAGGACAAGCTGCGAGAAGTCCGCGCGGGCCATGACGGGACGTGGGTAGCGCATCCGGGGCTGGTGCCCCTCGCAAGGGAGGTCTTTGATGCCCACATGAAAGAACCCAACCAGATCTGGCGGAAGCTGGACGACATCCAAATTAGTGCCTCGGATCTGATCACCGTTCCCGAAGGAGAAATAACGGAAGACGGCCTTCGCTGGAACATCGACGTTGGTCTCCAATATCTGGCCGCCTGGTTGGGGGGTAACGGCTGCGTTCCGATCTATAATTTGATGGAGGACGCAGCGACATCTGAGATCTGCCGGGCGCAAGTGTGGCAGTGGGTGAAACACAAAGCGAAATTGAACGATGGCCGAACTGTCACCGCAGAACTCGTCCGCCACGTCGCAAAAGAAGAACTTCAGAAGGCGCAAAGACAGGCGCAACCTGATAGCGTGACGTTCGAGACGGCGTACCAAATTCTCGAAAGCATGATGACGAGCGTGGATTTTCCCGAGTTTTTAACCCTCCCGGCTTACGCTTACATCGACTGATGACTAAACTGGTTTAATGAACCCAGGGAGGGTCGTGACGGACAAATTCCCTAGCCCAAGGGGGCGGGTAGTTTGCTGAAGGGCTCTCTGCGGGCCGCAGTTCTCGGAGGCGAGCGCAAATCCATTCTATCTGAGGCTCTTATGTCGTCTTTGGAAGAGGAACGCGCAAGCAAGCCCCCGAGAGCCATCATCCCCAACGCGATTTTGGCACGACTTAGGAATGATATCGGCTCGCGCCGCATCGGGAGCGGAATCGAGTGGCTCGAGGCTCATCGACGCCTCCTTGGTTCCCTTCGCCCCGCGCAGGTTGGCGCGGCCGCTCTCCTCGGGTACGTAGCCCAATGGGTGGATGTTGGATTTGATCATCCGAATCTCGTCAAGGAGCTGCTCTCTCGGTTCCCTCAGAATATCCGGCCAGAGCTTTCGCTTTCTGAATACGTGCACATCCGAATGGCAGAAGGCATGGTTGCAATGTTTGAGGAAGACTATGAGCGTGCCATCCGACATTTCGCGACTGTCCTGTCATTTGAAAACGAAGCTGTTGATAAGGAAATCATTGCAATCGGCAGTTTCTGGACCGGACGATGTCAGAGGAGGATGGGACGCTATGACAGCGCTCGGACACACACGATCAAGGCGAAAGAAATCGCCCAACAATTGGGATTTCCCAAGATGGCTGCTGTCATGCGGGTATTGGAGAGCTGGCTTGTTTTCCAAGACGGGAAGCCGCAGGAGGCGAGGCAAATTCTCAAGGAGGCCGAGGCGGTTCTGTCGGAAACGGATGACTACATGACCCGCGGCAACATTCAATCTGCCTACGGGAGGATAGCGCGCCGGCAAGGCAGGTACGACCAGGCCCTCCAGCACTTCGCCCATTCCATCGATGAATACAAGAAACGCAATGGACGTCACAGAAACCTGGCCCGTGCGCTTACCAATTTGGCGTTGGTCAAACGCCTCATCGCTCTTCGCCTCCGTCGGAAAATCGACAGGGAGGTTGCCCGACGGTGGAAGGGCGAAGGCGGGAACTCTGGACAGGCAACCCTTCCCAAGCGCCAGGACAGGGTCCATTTCGAAAAGCTCCGCCAGGAGGCGGATGCACATCTCACAGAGGCCGAGCGGATCTACGCGCTTTATGACGATCATCGGGGCCTCGGGACTGTCCACATCCATCGCGGACTGTTGTGCTTGGATGGGGGTGATTTAGCCCGAGCCGGCAGCGAGGCTGCAGCGGCATTCCGGCTGGGGGAGGACAGGAAGGACTACATTTTGGAGGCGCGAGCCCGCACCCTGCAAGCGACCGTCGAAAATGCCAAATTCGAGGAGCAAATTGAGGACAAATCCGGCCTCAGTCATCGCGCTCAACTCGCCCACGACTTTGCGCGTGACGCGGTCGAATGCGCGAAGCACACACAGAACCGTCGCCTGCTCGGCAGGGCCTATATTATGCTGGGCTTTGTGCTTGCCAACGAATATTTCAATGATCCAAGCGGGGCCAGCGAGTGCTGCGACAAGGCGGCGATCCTCTTCAAGCCGGAAGGTCATGACTATGTGTGGGAAGATCTCCAGCTGCTGAGAAAAAAGCTATTGAAGGCAGGTCGCATCGAGTCGAGTTTACGTCAATGGTCGCATGGCGTCATCGGTGACAAGACATTCCAGCAGATCACAGAGGAATTTGCGGGAATCGTGATCCCGAAAGTGTGGAAGCGCGAGGGGCGCAAGGTCTCGCGTGTTGCGGCGCGGTTGTCAATATCACCCAAGAAGGTCCGCCGGATTTTGGCCCACGCGGGCCTTTTGGATGGCAAAGGTGACAAACATTGAAGCCTATGCAGTCGACGGGTGATTTTCCCCGCACTGAGCAGTCCTCTTTTCGACGGCTGGAATTGGCAATCTCCGGCGCATTGGACGCGAATCCTCGCAATCGATCTGCACACGGCTGGTGAACCGCTGGGGGGGCGATCACGGGCGGCTTGCCGCCGATGGGAGGAAGCACCGTGCTCGTGAAGCGCGCTTCATTAGAGAGCATTACGACCACCTGCTTTCCGGCTCCATGTTGGAGCGCGCGGTTATGCGGACACGTGCGGCGCGGTCATAACGCCTTCGGCTGATGCCGATTTCGAGCGCCAGATGGTCACGCACCTGCAACGGTTGTTCGCTGGCAGCGGGTTTATCGCACGACGCGACATCGCCGGCATCGTCCTCAATCGCCGGGGACTTGCGCTCTTCTCTCCGCCACCGGGATTCTACTTTGGTAAAGCTGGAAAGGTTTCGCCCCTGAAAGTATTGTGTGAACGGTTCGGTCGCATTGCCTTCGGCCATTCGGAGTTGAGCAGAACAGTTCAGGCATGGGAAGCGGCGGCAGCCGAAGGTACACGCGCTCTCACGCAGATTCTGGAAGTAATTTAGAAAGTGAAGGGATATATCGAACTCAAATGCGGAGCTTCGCGTTATGAGCATTTCCAGGCGGCAATTTATGAGCACGGCAACGGTTGGGGGGTTCGCTACAACGCTTGCCGCGAGTACTTCCTTCGACGGTAGCTTTCCTCGCTACTTACCATCGACGCGAGTGGGGGAGTTGAGCAGCGGGCCGAGTCCGTGGTCTATCTGTGAGTTTGGAAAAATCTCTGTCGGCGGGGATCTCGCCAAACGGACGCAGCAGAATTGGCAACGCTTGCAACATGCGGCGTATCGCGTGCCGAAAATTTTTGACAGCATGACGGCCAAGGATTGGCCCGGCGATTGGGTGGCCCGCACGTTGTTGGGGACGATCTTATTGGCGCGCAGTACGGGCCAAGACGCGCCGGAGACCAAGCGTATCGTTAGCGAATTACCCTCGCACCTGAACAAGGAAGGCTATTTTGGCGAGATCATCGATCCTGACGCGCTGACCGAGCAACAATTGGGCAGTCCACCTGGATGGCTGATGCGCGCATTGTACGAGTACAATGCGTGGACCCGGGAACCTGTCGTGCTGGAGATGCTCCACAACCTTGTGCGCAAATTGGCCTTGCCGATGAAGGACTGGTGGGAAAGCTATCCTATCACCCCTGATGTGCGCCACCGCGGCGAAGGAGGCGTGATCGGTGGAGAATTTTGGCGCGCCGGCCGCTGGATCCTCTCATCGGATATCGGCAATGAATTTATGCTCCTCGATGGCCTCACTCAGGCCTGGCAGCTCGACCGGAGCTCTGAACTCAAAGCCGCCATTGACCAGGGCATCGAGCGGTTCCTCAAAACGGATTTGCTCGCGCTGCAGGCCCAGACGCACGCATCCCTGACAACCTTGAGAGCACTCTTGCGCATGTTCGCGTTGACTGGCGATGCCTCTCTGTTACGAGCGGTCGAGGAACGCTATGCGCTCTATCGTCAGGTGGCGATGACGGAAAATTACGCCAACTACAACTGGTTTGGCCGCCCGGAAACCTGGACAGAGCCCTGCGCAGTCATCGACTCGTTCATCGTCGCGATGCAGTTGTGGCAATTCACCGGGCAGCCGCAGTACTTGGAGGACGCCCATCTGATCTGGTTCAACGGCGTGGGCCGTGGGCAAAGGGCCACAGGCGGATTTGGCTGCGATTCGTGTGCTGGTGTCGATGATCCTTACTTGAAGATGAAGTTGGTTTATGAGGCTTTTTTCTGCTGCACGATGCGTGGCGGGGAAGGCCATTCCTATGCCATTCAATCGGCCTATCACACTTGCCCCGGCGAGTTGGCCGTCACCTTCTACACTGACTCTAAAGCCGACCTTGACTTAGGCTACGGCCGAGTGGTGCTACACCAGTCGACACAATACCCTTACGAGGCGGGGACAAAACTCAATGTGATTTCGAGCACGGTTGCAACGCCGATTGCACTGCGCATGTTTGCGCCTTCGTGGGTGTCGAATCCTCGGCTCAAGTTGAACGGTCGGTCCCTGGCGTCCCAGTTGGAGAAAGGCTTTCTCGTTGCCCATTTCACTCCGCGCAGGGGAGACGCCTTGGCGCTCGACGGGACGCTGAAAAATTGGGTTCGCCCCACTCTCAACCCACGCCACATCCGCGGCTACTATGCGTTTCACGCTGGGCCGCTCATGTTGGGCTATGAGGGAGAGAAAGAGGTTCTTCTGCCGGCCGCGTCCGATCTTGTCGCCCAAGGGCCGGGCCGCTTTCAAGTGCAGGGCAAGGATGTGATGCTTGGCCGGATCAACGATCTCAATGAGTTCGCGCTGCCGAGCTGGGATCCCCTCGATCCCACGCCTGCCGATCCCGATAAGAGGGCACGCTTGGAAAACCTGTTGCTGACTGAAGTGCCTTCCTACCGGCGGCAAGTGCTGTTTCGCGAGGCGTGACACTCAAAAGCGATGGGAATTTCAAAGAGAAGCTG
>JACQNR010000083.1 GCA_016202975.1 Acidobacteriota bacterium | reverse complement strand
CACTCGACCCATGGTCTGCTTTGTGAATGTGGAAAGCGTGGACCGCATCATCTACGCCATCTTCAACGGCTTGAATGAAAATGTCAGCTGGAAAAACCGCACCCTCCAGCTCTTTACACACGCAGCTTGACATCACCGCGTCCCGGCGGCGGGTTTGACTTCGCGGCGGATTGGCATAGAATCGAAGCGCAACCAGACAGTGCAAGGAGCCCATCATGGTGACGCGCGAACAGGTGGTCGACGCATTGCGGGATTGCTTCGATCCCGAAATTCCCATTAACATCGTCGACCTGGGCCTGGTCTATGACGTGGCCATCGACGACGACCACGTCAATGTGGTGATGACCCTCACGGCGCGCGGCTGCCCCGCCCACACGTTCATCAGCGACAACGTCCGGCAGCGCGTCGCGAAGATCTCCGGAGTTAAATCCGCCAACGTGCAGGTGGTCTGGGATCCCCCCTGGGACATCAGCCGCGTCAGCGAAGAAGGCAAGAAACGCCTCGGCCTCGCTTGAGTCCCCACAATCCGCACCCGTCGAGGATTGGGTCTTGGATTCTGTGAATCAATCACTCAACCGCTCAATCACTGAATATTTCAGTTCATCATGGCGCGCAGGCGGGCGAGCGCCGATTTGATTTCCTTCAGGTTGGGATCGTCAGGCGGGGAGAGCGCCGCGCACGCCATGAGGTCGGCGCGGGCCTCGGCATATCGGCCCATGAGGAGGTACACCATGCCGCGGTCGCGGAGGCCTTCGCGGGAGCCGGGATCGATCGCCTGCCCCATTTCTATCATGCGCAGAACTCGCAGGAAATTCCGGCGGCGGAAATAAGAGCCCTTCAGGTTATTCAGCATGCGCGAAAGGATCTGCTTGGTCGTGGCCGCGGCAAGAAACTCCGGACGGAACTCGGCGTCTTCGCCAAAATTCTTCTTCAGCCGCTCTTCGCAGTCTTTCCGCGTCAGGACCGCGCCTTTGTTGTAAGGATCGATGATAATCTCACCCGAGCCCGTCGCGTATTTCACCAGAAAATGCCCGGGAAAGCCCACGCCCGAAACCGGGAGCCCGCGTCGGCGCGCCAGCTCCATGTAAATGAGTGAAAGCGTAATCGGAATGCCCTTCTTCCGGTCGAGAACGTCATTCAGAAAGCTGTTACGCGGGTCATCGTACTCGTCTTCGTTCCCGGCGAATTTCTCGCGCTCAAAGAGATATTCATTGAGGCTCACGACGTTTCCCAGGCCCGAGCCTTCGGGATCGGTCGGGACCTCCCTGGCCATGCGGTCGAGTCGCGACAATTGCAGCGAGAGGTCGAGTTCGGGATATTCGGTGCGGGCGATCAGCAGCGCGGCCTCGGCGAGGTTGATCTCCTCGTCGTCGGACTCCATCAGTTTCGCGAACAGGCGGACAGTCTTTTGGTCGGGCATCGCTTCAACCCCGAAAAAGGTTGCGTATTAAGAATAGCAGGTTTGCGGGCCTTTCGGCGAGCCGTCGCATGAAGTAGGCGTACCACTGCCGGCCAAACGGCACATAAACGCGCACCCGGTAACCCCGCCGGACCAGTTCGCGCTGCAGCCCGCGACGAATTCCATAGAGCATTTGAAACTCGTACCGCCCAGGTCCGAGGCCTCGAGCGCGCGCGAAATCCTTCGCAGCTTGAATCATTTTCGGGTCGTGCGTGGCGAGGGCGTGGTATCCGCCGCTCGCCAGCAGTTTCTCCGTCAGGATTACGTAATTCCGATCCACGTCCTTTTTGTCCGGAAAGGCGACGTCCGGGGGTTCCTTGTAGGCCCCCTTGCAAAGCCTGACGCGCGCCCCGCGACGTAGAAGTTCGTCGACGTCCTTCTCACTCCTCCTTAGGTACGATTGGATGACGATCCCAAGCGCTTCCGGAGGAGCCTGCGCGGCACGGAAGACGCGCAGAGTGGCGTCCGTGTGGGCAGAGCTTTCCATGTCGACTCGCACGAACGTGCCCAGCGCGGCGGCGCGCTCCCAGAGGGCCTGCAAGTTCCGCTGTGCTTGCGCTTCGTCGATGTCGAGACCAAGCTGCGTCAGTTTGATGGAAATATGAGAGCGCAGCTTTTCGGAGGCAATGCGATCCAGTATTTGCAGGTAAACGCGCGTAGCTTCTTCCGCCGCGGCGGCTTCGTGCACACTCTCACCGAGATAGTCGAGGGTGACATCAAACCCCTCGGCGTTCAGCCGTCGGGCCACGCGGGTTGCGTCGTCCAAGGTCTCGCCGGCGATGAATCGCGACGCGAGCTTGCGGCCAAAGGGTGCTCGCAGGAGGAACTGCTTGGGAAATTCGCGCTCGGAAAGGTAGAGCAAAAGCGAACGAAGCATTAGAGCTGGCTACAGTTTACAGGGGACAGCGCACAGGAAAAGAAGTGCCTTTACGTGCTTCTTACCGTAACCAATCCCCTGTAACCTCCCTCCAAAATAAAAGGCTAAGTCGTGGAAAAGTAAGAGAAGAACAAGCGGTACAATTCGGCGGAGGGCGTGTGCGGGTGCGTCATTTTGGTTATTCGTTGTGAGCCGAAGGCTCATGAACAACTGCCCCCTGCTTTTCAATGTTGGGCTTCCAGAAACCTTTCCGCGTCGATGGCGGCCCTGCAGCCCGTGCCGGCCGCCGTAATCGCCTGGCGATAGACGGGATCCTGCACGTCGCCTGCAGCGAAGACGCCGGGCACGCTGGTCTTGGCGCCGCCTTGCGTGATGATGTAGCCCACGTCGTTCATCTCGAGCTGGCCGCGGAACAAGCT
>JACQNR010000094.1 GCA_016202975.1 Acidobacteriota bacterium | reverse complement strand
GGCCGTTACGATGAAATTGGACGGATACTCACGGGCCGCGCTTCCGCACACGCCGACGAGGGTGTCCAGTGGGTGAGTGACCTCTGCGGGGAATTCAGGATTCCCTCGCTCAGGACCTATGCGCTGAGCGAGCAGGATGTGGGAACATTAGTCGAAAAAGCCATGCAGGCCAGCAGCATGAAGGCCAACCCCATTACGCTCACGCCGGGCGAACTGGGGGTAATACTGAGCGGAGCACTTTAAGGTTTGAGGATTGGAGGTCGTGGACCTTCTCTGCCGTCAGTTCCGCCACAGTCCTGGGCCAAGAGCCTTCCCTTCCTGCCTACGGTCGGTTCGAACGCAAAAATCCAAATTCGAGCGGTGAGCTAATTGATTTAGAATTGCCTAATTTGACTTATTTATCCCTGCAATCTCGTTTTAGGGCGAGCCAGTGCGGGCCAGATGCGTCGATCTCGATCACGTCAATGGGCCCCCCTACGTCGAGCTTATTCCTGTGATGAATCGCGGTGAGTTCGACAAGACGGCGTGTCTTGAATTGATCGAACGCGACCCCGGTTAGCTTCATGCGGTCCCAATTCTTGCGTTCGGCCACCGCGCGCTCAGATTTCTGGTCCTTTTCAAACTCCGTAAATATTTCAGCCTTCCCAAGTACATAGTAGGCGGTCGGCGGGTCTAGCGAAGTCAGAGTATATCCCTGATAAGAGAGGGGATAGCTAATTGTAACCGCGTGAAGCCAAACGACGCCCTCGCCCTCGGTTCCGCCGAGAATTCCGGTGACAAGTTTCCCCTCGTTTGCATCCGCATATGCGACAAGTTGCTCTTTGGAAAACTCAGCAAGCTTTTGCATCATCGCTTGGGCCCAACGCTCTAGTACGGAATCTCCTTCGCTTCTCTCCATGCGCCTTGACTGAATGATGTGCTCGGCGGCGGCAACTGCCTCTGAAGCAGCCGTCCAACGCCTGCCAGTTCTGCCGAGGATTCCGGCAGCAGTGAAGACAGTTTCACCAGGAAGGACCGCAATCTTGCATCCGCTATCGTCGAAGCTTTCGACGTTGCTGCCGGTTTTTGTATATCCGCGTCTGCTGTCGGCGGCCATAATAACCCTTGTCTTCGTTTGTGCGATGACGACGGTCGTCCCGGAGTTGATAATCGAGTCTCCGCTTTCCGAAAATGGAAAGACCAGGAATGCGAAACTCAGAGAAATGGCGAGTCTCACTACGCTGATTGACACGACAAGGACATCCATAGTTTAAGGGAAACTGGTGACCATCATATTCGAGCGGGTTTTGAAGAGCAACACTCAACTGACAGAAAACCCAAATTCGAGAGCGCTTGACTTTGGTCGCTTTGTGCCTTATTTTTCAAACGTTTGAATCCTCGGACTTCTCATTAAACCGGCGTCATCCCGCCATGTATCGAGGTTACGTTTGCGGCGGAGGTCGTTATGGAAAAGAAGTGGTACAACTACTTTGTATCGACGGACCAACCCGAAGGTTCGACTGAAGAGGCTCCTCCGCCCGCGCCAGGACAAGCCAACCGCCCGCCGGCGCGACCTGTGACGCCGCGACCCGCCGGTTCGAGCGCCGCCCAGGCGGTTGCGGATATCGCCGCTACGGTCACGATTCCCGAAAGCAGGTTTGCGGGGCCTGTGAACAACCCCACATCGTTCAACGAGATATATCAGGCTGCGGAGATTCCCGTCGCGCCTCACGGCTACACGATTCTGAAAGTGGCCGACATGCTGCAGAATGAACACATCCGCGACATGGCTCCCACCGTGAAGCGAAGCACGATTCTGGTGGCGCTCGATGCCGCGGGCGTGAAGGTGCAGGAAGTCATCCAGGACGCGGTTCGGCGCGACAAGGCTCTCGATACCTACGAGCTCGTGCAGGAAAAAAGCATTCTCGAACTGGAAAATAAGAAGAATCAGGAGAACCGGCAGTATCAAGCCGAGCTTGACCGCCTCAGGGCGGAGTACGAAGTCAAGATTCGCAAGAATAACGATTCGGTGGCGCGAGAAAGGGAACGTTTCTCACAGTGGCGCGTACAGAAGCAACAGGAAGAGCAGAAGATTGCGGAAGCGGTCTCCTACTTTGCCTCGCCCAATCCGATAACCACGGGGCGGCCGGTGAGTCCGGCGGCCGGCTTGCCCGCGTCAGAGGCTCCCCCCGCGAAACCTCGAGGGTCCGAGCCATAGAGAGGAGATGGATATGTGGAGCCGATTCACCCGCATGATTCGATCTTTTGTAGGTTTCTTTGTCTCCGCCGCTGAAAACCCGGAGATCATTCTCGAGCAGAACATCCGCGACATGAACGACCAGGTTCCGGCCATGAACGAGAGCATCGCCATGGTCAAGGCCAACGTGACCCTTCTCGAAAAGGAAGAGAGCAAATACAAAACCGAGACGGCGGACCTGGCGGGGAAGGTCAAGGCCGCCATCCAGGCCGGCCGGGATGATATCGCCGGGAATTACGCCATCCAGCTCGAACAGCTCCGCAGCGCCCTGGCGCGAACGCAAGGCCAGCTCACCACCGCGCGCGCTGCGTTCGAGAAGGCCAATACCGTGAAGCAGGCTTTCCTCCGAGAAAAGGAGCGCAAGACACAGGAAGCCATGAACGCTATCCGTGATTACAGGCGCTCCCAGTGGCAGAAAAAGGTCGCCGATGCCATGGAGCAGTTTCAGGTGGCAGGTATCAGCCAGACGCACGACGAAATGGTGCAAAAGATCGAGCAGTCGACCGCGGTGAATGAAGCGCGCATGGAAATGGCGCTCGGCAACGTGGACCAGCAGAAATTCCAGATCGAGGAAGAAGCCGAGAAGATGCGGGCGAGCGAACTGGTCAAGCAATTCAAGGCGGAGATGGGCTTGATTTCTCCCGAGGCGGGCGCGCCCGCCGCCGAAAAGACGATTGGCGTCAAAGAGGCCGAGAAGACATCCTAAGTCGACGATACGAGGTAAACGAACATGGCCCTTAAAATCGAAAAGGGTGGATGGACGCTTATATTCCTGATTGGTGTGGCGCTCGTCGGCTACAGCCTCCACAGGTATGGCGTGATCGACCTGAGCAAGTGGACGGGTGGGCGAATCGGGTCGAGCAAAGTTGCCGAAAAGATTGACACTTCCAAGCCCCTGGAGCTGCCGTCTTCGGGCACTGCGGAATCCAAGGACGTCAAAATCCGCGTCAATATTTGGGTGGGCTGCGTGGGGGGCTTGGTTGCCAACGGCGGGCTCGATACCGTGCCCGATTCGATTTACGACAAGAAGGGCTTGAAGGTCTCCTTCAAAATTATCGATGACTGGACAGAGGGCGCGGCGGCGCTGGCCACGGGCAACGTGGACATGATGCTCACCACCACCGACGTGTGGGCCAAGGACTTCGGCCAGTTCGCCGACAAGGGTGTGGGCGCGCGCGCCTTCTTCATGGTCGACTGGTCGCGGGGCGCCGACGGCGTCATCGGGCGCCAGGGCATCAACAGCATCGAGGACCTGGCCGGAAAAACCGTGGCCTTCGCCCCATATACACCTTCGCACTTCCTGCTCTGGAATGGCCTCAAGAGTTCGGGCCTGAGCACCGAACAGCGCAACGAGATTTTCGCCAAGGCTGTGCACACCAAGGACGGCATCGAGCCGGCCACGCTCTTCGCCCAACAGAAGGTCGAGGCGGCCGTGGCGTGGGATCCGGACATGAGCGACGCGGTGGCAAAGCGTCCCGGCTCGAAGAAGATCTACGATACGCGCATCGCCAACCGCCTGATTGCGGACATCCTGGTGGTGAGTGACAGCTTTGCGGCGAAGAATCCGCAGACCGTCGTGAAGTTTGCGGAAGGCTGGCTGGATGGCGTGGAATTCATCAAGGCCCAGCCGTCACGGGCCTACAACTTGATTGGGACGATTAAGGATTTCAACATCCCTTCGGACTTGGCGAAGACCATGCTCGAGGGCGTGCGCCTGGCCGATTATGCAGACAACGTTTCGTTCTTTGGCAGCAGCGGCTCGGACTCCGACTACGCGAACATCTTCAAGATGTCGCAGGAAATGTACCGCGAGGAACGGTTAATCAAGCGCGTGGCAGGCGCCGAGGAAAGCGTGGATCGGCGCTACATCGCGGCCCTCAGCGGAAAATTCTCCAGTACCCCCTCCGAGGCGCCGGTCGAATATAAGCCGCCGTCGCCGGGCGCCACGCCGATCGCTACCCAGCGGCGTTCTATTTACTTCGATACGAATTCCGCGAACATGAGTGTGGATTCGCGCGCCGTGGTCGACGAAATCGGCAGCTTCATGCGCGCCTATGAAAACACGGTGGTCGATATTGAGGGGAACACCGACTCCACGGGTGCGCACGCCTACAACTTGGAATTGTCCAAAGAGCGGGCCGAGGCCGTCCGATCTTACCTGATGCAAAAGTACGGCTATCCGGCCGCCCGCATGCGTGCGGAAGGGAACGGGCCGGATAATCCCATCGATACCAACAACACGCCCGAGGGACGCGAGAAAAACCGGCGAACGGATATCAAGGTCTATCCCAATCCCGCCGCGCAATGAGGGTTTTCGCAACGGATGGCCACACTGTTTGAAATCCGCAGGGAAATCTCCCCGCGCACACGGCTGGTTCTCGCCTTCCTGAGTTGGGGGACAGTCGTGGGGGCGTGGTTTGCCCTCACGCACTGGGGGATTCTCCCTCCTTTCACCCTTCCTCCGCCTGCCGGAGTGGTCAAAGCCATGGGCCGTCTCTGGTCCGAGTACAACCTCCTGGGCAACGTCTTCATGAGCTGGTGGCGCATCGGGCAGGCCTTCCTGTGGTGCGTGGCCATCGCCATCCCCCTGGGCTTGCTCATGGGCAGTTTCCGCTGGCTGCACGAGCTGATCAATCCCATCGCTGCCCCCATGCGCTCCATGCCGATTACCGCCTTCGTGCCTGCCTTCATCGCTCTGCTGGGAATGGAGGAGACGATGAAGGTGGGATTCCTCTGGTTTGGAATGTTCTTTTACCTGCTGGCGCTGGTGGTGGAGGAAGTGAACAAGGTGGATAACAGCCTGATCGAGACGGCCTTGACGCTGGGGGCGAAACGGTATCACGTGCTTTGGCTTTTGTTTCGTGCCTCCTTTCCGGCCATTTTCGGCTCGTTCCGCATCCTGTACGACATTGGCTGGACCTACGTCATCCTGGCGGAGATGGTCAACTCCCGCAAAGGCGTCGGGTACATGGTGGAAGCGGCGCGCAAAGTCCTGGATTTCGAGCGCGTCTACGCCGGGATCATCGCCATCGGCATTGCCGCATTTCTCTTCCGCTGGCTGCTGACCTTGCTCGAGAAGAAACTGTTTCCGTGGCGCCAAGTGGGGCAGCGCGCAACGGAGTCCGCGGCGGCAGTGGGAGCGAGCTCTCGATGAAGACCGGAGCCCATGGATAACAAGGTCAAAGTCAGTTTGCAGGGCGTAGGCCGCACATTCGTCACCGCGCGTGGGGACAAAGTCGAAGCTCTGCGCGACATCAACCTTGAAGTCGAGGACGCCTTCACGTCCGATGGGCGCGACGTGGGTGAATTCCGCGTGCTGCTGGGGCCTTCCGGCTGCGGCAAGTCCACCATTCTGCGAATGATTGCCGGCCTCGACCACCCGGACAAGGGCCAAGTCCTGGTGAATGGCAAACCGGTTGCCGGTCCCGGGCGTGATCGCGGCATGGTGTTCCAGAAATACACTTCGTTCCCGTGGCTTACGGTGGCGGACAACGTCGCCTATGGCATGAAGGTCAATGACGTGCCCTCCGCGGAACAGGCCAAGACCGTCAAGCACTTGCTCGAAGCCGTGGGCCTCACGGCTTTTGCCAAGGCTTACCCGGACACGCTCTCGGGGGGAATGCAACAGCGGCTCGCGATCGCTCGTACGCTGGCCGTGCGGCCGCAGATTATACTGATGGACGAACCCTTCGGCGCGCTGGACGCCCAAACGCGCGGCGACATGCAGGAACTGCTTCTCCGCATTTGGAACGAAACGGCGTGCACGGTGCTCTTCGTGACTCACGACGTGGAGGAGGCCATTTATCTGGCCGACCGGATCTTTATTCTCAGCGCGCACCCAGGTACGATTGTTGAGGACGTTCCTGTGCCTTTCGGTCGCCCGCGCGGCCCTGGGTTAAAGCAGGAGAAGCATTTTCGCCAGCTTCAGGACGAAGTGCTCGCATCGCTTCGTCGTGCACCCGGGCGAGGCCAGGTTCGTGTGAGTATCTGATGCCCGAAGACAGCGGACGCCAACCCGGAAGCTCAGGCCGATTCGGCGAGACACTCCGTGACGTAGTCTCACAAGAGGCGAGTGAGCTCGGCCTCGACAAGGTCGATTTCGTTAAGGAAGCGCTGAAGTGGCAGTACAACTGGATTGGCCTGGCGGGCGCGGCGGCCTTCGCACTGCTTTCCGGGACCGGCCTGCCTCTGGTGATGGCCGCGGGGCTCGAGCTGATTTATCTCAGCCTCGTGCCGCGTTCGAGCGCCTTCCGGCGCCTGATCCGCTCACGCGCGTATGCCGCAGAAAAACGCCGGCGCGAAATCCAGCTCACCACCATGTTCATGGAGCTACCACCGGAGATGCGCAGCCGCTATTCGGCGCTGGATGCCATCTGCCGCGCCATACGCGCCAATTACGCGCGGCTTTCTTCCACCTCCCAGATGTTTCTGGAGCAGATGGAGCAGAGACTCCAGGGACTGCTGCAGGCGTACCTGCGCCTGCTTTTTGCAGGCCGCCAGTCAGCCGAATACCTGCGCATAACGGACGCCGCGGCGATCAAGCGCGACGTGGCCAAGCTCCAGGAATCGATAAAGACGGATTCGCCTCGCGTGCAGGAGATTAACACCAAACGAGTGGAGATTCTGGGCAAGCGCCTGGAGAAGTTCGATAAGGTCCGGGAGAACCAGAAGGTCGTGGACGCGCAGCTCGCGGCCATCGAAGACATCCTGCAGCTCATTCGCGATCAGTCCGTGACCATGCGCGATCCGCAGCAGGTCAGCGACCAGCTCGATAACCTGGTCCACGACGTCGAACAGACGGAAGAAACCGTGCGCCAGGTGGAGTCCATCTTCTCGATCGCGTCGCCCGACAGCGACACGCTCGGCCCGCTCCCTTCCGACACGGGCGAATCGGAGTCCGCCGCCGCTTTGCGGCAACGCCTGCGAAACTGAAATGAGCACACCCGCACCGCTTCGCGTCAACCTGGAAGGCCTGCCGGCCTGGGCGCGCCAGCTCTCCGAAAAATACTATTCGCGCACGATCGCTTTCTTCGTCCTGAACGGTAACGTCCGCGACCTGGTGCCTCTGAAGCGCGACGGCACGGTCGAGTTCCTGACCCTTTCCAAATTTCTCAACCAGGGGCTGTTCGGCCAGCGCGACCTGATCCTGACCTACGACCGCGGCGGCGGACTCTCCTTCGCCAATCCCGATATGCAGGCCGACTTCCGCCGTGCTCTTGCCGGGTACGACAGTTTCCACGGCACGAACTATGCCGCGGGTTTGCCGCGCAATCCCGACGGCGTGCTCAATCTGCTCGACAATTACCTGCGGCTGCGCATCGCCGAAGGCAAGAAAATCGCGCTCATTATCGACTACGCGGAAACCCTTGCCCCTGCGGGCGACGTTTCCGGCATGTCCGCCGAAGACCGCAACTCTCTAGTTATCCTCAAACGCTGGGCGAACAATCCCGCGTTCCTCCGCGCCGATGTGACCATCTGCCTGATTGCCGAAAACCTGGTCGAGCTCAACCAGGGCATCGTGCAGCATCCGGGCGTCGCCAGCCTGGCGATCCCGCTCCCCGATGAGAAAGAGCGCGCCGAGTTTATCCGCGAGCAACTGAAGACCACGGCTCTCCCGGAAGGCTCGGACGTAAGCGACCTCACGCTCGCCACGCTAGGGGCGGGCCTGAAGCGCGTGCAATTGCAGACCTTGATTTCGTCAGCGGCCCAGAATCGCCAGCCGTTGACGCAGAAATATCTGTCACAACGGAAGAAAGATTTGATTGAAGCCGAGTCCGGCGGTCTGCTCGAATTCGTGCAGAGCCGTTTCGACCTCTCGATGGTGGCGGGCAACGACGCCGCGAAGAAGAAGCTCATGGACGCGGCAACGGCGATCCGCGCGGGGAAAACGGAAGTGCTTCCCATGGGTTACGTGATTTGCGGACCGGTGGGGACGGGGAAGACGTTCCTGACGAATTGCTTTGCCGGGGAAGTGGGGATTCCCGCGGTGATGCTCAAGAACTTCCGCAGCATGTGGCAGGGCGTGACAGAAGGGAATCTGGAGCGAGTGCTGAACCTGCTCAAGGCGATGAGCCCCATCGCGGTGGTTGTGGACGAGGCCGACGCACAACTCGGCGACCGTTCGAATTCCGGCGACAGCGGCGTCTCGAGCCGCGTCTTTGCGCAGATTGCGCAGTTCATGGGCAACACCGAATTGCGCGGCAAAGTCATCTGGTTCCTGCTCACCTGCCGGCCGGACCTTCTGCCTGTGGACCTCAAGCGTCAGGGGCGCGCCGAAGAACATATTGCGCTCTTTTATCCCGAGACTGAGCAGGAGCGCCTGGCGCTGCTGCGCGCCATGCAGAAGAAAACCGGCACGCTGGCGAGCTCGCCCGAAGCCGAGAAATTCTTCCTGGAGAATTCCAAGGGACTCTCCGGAGCGGACATCGAAGCCGTGCTCATTCGCGCGCGCATGAAGAGCGCGCTGGAAAACGAAACCGTCGTGGATGTCGACGATCTCAAGGCCGCCCTCGAGGATTTCATTCCGCCTTCCTATCCCACCGAAATCGAGCTGCAAGTCCTGGCCGCAGTGCTCGAATGCACAAGCAAGGGCTTGCTGCCGGAGAAATACCGTAGCATGGACCGCGCCGAAATCATCCGCCGTACCAACGCCCTCGCCGCGCTGACACGATCCTGAATCCCACTGTTGGATCCTGGTTGCCTTCTTTTCTGTGCATCCTCAAATTTCCACGTTCATTGTCAGTTCCGCACCAGGATTGCAGCGTCCGTGGAACCGCCAACGCAAACTCGATGCCCCGCGCTGGTAGTGGTGTCATTTGGCCTTCTAGTGTTGTGTCCCGGAAGTTCGTTGAATCAGTCGAATTCGTCAGGGCACGGCTTTAGAGCCTGTGTGAAAACCTCCGGTTGACAGGTGGTAGATAATGCAGCCAGGAGGCCGCGATGAAATTTCTGACTTACCATCCCGATCAGATCGAGTTG
>JACQNR010000007.1 GCA_016202975.1 Acidobacteriota bacterium | reverse complement strand
GCGACCGACCAATCCGTACCTCACAAAGTGTTGGTTTTGATTTTGACCGGTTGCGATCAGGCCCCTTTGAGGGGCCAGCAACCGTAAAGCCTCCGGCTCTGCCGGAGGATCATTACTTGACGATGAGAAATGTTGAGGAACTGGCGCGCGATGCACGAGTGACAGTACGCCCCCCAGGCGCATATCGCGAAGGTCCACGCGCTCTGCCGCAGCGGGAGTGCCAGCGATGAGTGGGGTCTCGGGCAGCCCAATCCGCATCGGGATTTCCGCGTGCCTACTGGGCGAAAAGGTGCGCTACGACGGCAGGCACAAGCGCGACCCATTCATCGTGGAGACGCTGGGGCGCTACGTCGAATGGGTCCCGGTCTGCCCGGAAGTGGAAATGGGTCTCGGCACGCCGCGTGAGACGCTGAGGCTGGTGCGAATCGGCGAAGACGTGCGCATGGTGATGCCCAAGACCGGCGCGGACCACACGGACTCGATGCGCGCTTATGCGAGCCGTCGCGTGGCGGGGCTCGCCACAAATATTCTTCACGGCTATATTCTGAAAAAGCATTCACCGAGCTGCGGCATGGAACGCGTTCGGGTATTCGACGCCAAGGGCGTCCCCGTCAAATCCGGTCGCGGACTGTTTGCCGAGGCGCTGCTTGGTCGCTTCCCGACCCTCCCGGTCGAAGAAGAAGGCCGACTCACCGACCCGCGCCCGCGCGAGAATTTCATCGAGCGCGTGTTTGCCTATTACAGGTTGCATCTGCTTTTTTCAGGCCACTGGAAAACGGGCGATCTCGTGGCGTTTCATACGGCGCACAAGCTGCTGCTCATGGCGCATTCGCCGCAGGCCAATGCGGAGCTCGGACGACTCGTGGCGGGAGCCAAAAAAATGCCGCGCGGGGAGCTGCACGCGGTGTACGAACGCGAGTTCATGGCCGCGCTCCGCCAGCTTGACACCACGCGGCGACAAGCGAATGTCCTAAAGTATACTGTCGGATACTTTCGCGAGCTGTTGGACACCGACTCGCGCCGCGAGCTTCTCGAAGTCATCGAGGATTACCGCCGCGGGATCGTGCCGCTCATCGTCCCCGTCACGCTCATCCGGCACTATGTCCGCAAGTTTGATATCGCCTACTTGCGCGGCCAGGTCTACCTCGAACCTCACCCCAAAGAACTTATGCTTAGGAACCACGTTTGACGCGGTGGCAGGCCGGAGGGGAGCAGGGCCTCGGGAGGCGGCTCACGCTTTGTCTGCCGATCAGTCGTTGCTCAAGGCGCGGTCCATTGATCCTAAGGCTCCACCGGAGTTCCATCTGAGGATTGCGGACGTCTATCTGAATTTGCAGAAGTATCAAGAAGCCCACGCGGAAATGGCGACCTATCTGCTTGCCGCCCCGCGGGGGACTTACTCGGACCCCACGCGAGTCATAATGTGCCAGCTGGAAAAGTCCGGCATGGTCTCCGCTTCTAAGGACAAAAAAACTTGAAGAAGCAACAGTAATGCAGCCGTGAGCACTTCGCCCCACGACTACGGTGTCACCACGAAGGATTATGGCTCGGCAGGCGGTAGCCTTTGGAGGGTTTCACGCACCTTGTGGGGCTTGAAGACGCACGGGCCGGCGTCGCTTCTGTGCGCGATCTTTCCGTCGCGGTCGGTCACGTACAGACGGTCGGGCCAGCCGGTGTAAATCTGTTCGGTGGGGTTTCCCAGCGGATCGACGAGCGAGCGTTAAACCTTGGAGTGAACGATACGCACGGAGGGCATGCCGTCGGGTTCGTCGACGAGCTCGACATCCTGAAAGATGTTGGGGCTTTCGCGCTTGAGGGCTTTGAAAACTTCCACCGCCAGAAGCCGGATCTCCGCATCGGCGTGGACGCTGCCGCGCAGTTCGAGGAAATGCCGCCAGGATCGGCTGTTGCCGGTGACGAAGATTTTGGTTTCGCAGGCGTTAGGCAGAATGGCGCGCGCCGCCTGCCGCGCCCATTTGCGCCGGTCGCGCGGAGGCAGCTCAGGATATTTCTGCTGTACGTGCGCCGCCGCGGCGTCCGCAAGCTCGACATAGGCTTTGCGAAGGTGCTCGATGGTTTCCTCAAACTTGCCGCGCAGCTCGGCGCTTTCCTGAAAGAGCGGCGGCACGACGTAGCGGGCATCGGTCTCATCCACGTAGCGCTGCGAAAGCTGCGAGTAACCAAAACCCGCGCGGTGGCGCACCAGTTCGTGGGTGAGCGCGCGACTGACGCCGGTCAGCAGCAGGCACCACACGGCGTGCTCGAGCACGCTGCCGTGCTTCGAGGTGAGAATGTTTTCGAGATATTCCTTGTTGCTCTTGCGGCCCTTGCCGAAGGACATGTAGCATGTGCGCCCGGCGATCTCGCTCAGGACTTCGGACGCGGCTTCGGTATCCGTGGTGAAGATCATTCCCTCGTCGGCCAGAAAGCGGTGGACTTCTTCGCTTACGACCGTCTGGCGTCCCACGACATAAACTTTCGGTTTGGTGATGTAGAGTCCAGCAGGAAAATTGGGAGGGTTCGGCATGAGCGCTCAGGGTGCTCGCGTTCTGATCTGGATAAAAAGGATGAAGGGTGAAGGCTGAAGTATGAAGAAACCCCATCGACCAGCTTTCAGCTTTCATTCTTCACTTTTCAGACTTGATTTCTTACCGCGACGATTTGGTTTCCGCCGGCGCCGTTCCGGGCTTCTTGACGGCGGCGTACTTGCGTTGGAAGCGCTCGATGCGGCCCGCGCTGTCGATCAGTTTCTGTTTGCCGGTATAGAACGGATGGCAGCGCGAGCAGATTTCCAGATGCAGCACGTCGCTCTTGTAGGTCGAGCGCGTCTTGAACACGTTGCCGCACGCGCACGCCACCGTGATCTCGCGGTAGTTCGGATGAATCCCTTGCTTCATGGCTCTCCTTCAAGTCTTGGAACCCGAGCATCCATTTTAGCCGTCTAGTCGCGATTGCGTCAATGAGTTGGTTGGCTGGGGTATAATTCCAGCATGGGAAACGTCGACATTTCCAGCCTCTCGCTTGAAGAGCGCCTGAAGCTTATGGAGCAGATTTGGGATTCCCTCACTCCCAAACCCGAGGCCGTACCGCTGACCCACGCTCAGTATGAGGAACTCGACCGCCGGCTGGATGAACTGGATCGAGAAGGCCCTTCCGGTATCCCTTGGGACGAGGTCCTACGCCAGATTCGCTCCCGGTCCCGATAATGGCCATTCTTGTCCGTCCAGCGGCGGCAGCGGATATTGAGGTTGCTTTCCGCTGGTACGAAGACAAGCGCGCGGGGTTCGGAGACGAGTTTCTCGCGGAATTACAGGAGGCCGTTGCCAGCCTAGAGGCGCACCCGAAGCAATATCCAGTCCTGTATCGAGAAACCCGGCGTTCATTCGTTCATCGATTTCCATACGGAATTTTCTACCGCGTTTACGGCAATGACGTAGTGGTAGTCGCGTGCATGCATGCGCGGCAAGACCCCAAGGTTTGGAAGGCTCGCATCGAATAAATCGATGGCTAGTGCCGCGTTACGTACATAGTTGAAACATTAGCCCGCGGCGGAAGGGCACGGCTTCAGCCGTGCCGCTCAGGATGCGGCGACGCTTCCAAGAGCCTTTAGGCCCTGAGGGTTACAGCCTCAGCGGCTGAAGCCGTTGTCAGTTTGGGTGGCCCTCGTCGGCACGGCTTAAAGCCGTGCCCTGACGCGCTTCATGTTTCACTTTCTTCGGTAACGCACCACTAGCCCGCATTTCTCACCGAGAAATTGAAAAAGGCTGTCTCGTTCTGGCATAAGTAATTTTGAGAGAAAGACTTGTGCCAAAGAAGGAGGACAG
>JACQNR010000082.1 GCA_016202975.1 Acidobacteriota bacterium | reverse complement strand
TTGATGTCCGCGTCGTGGAGCAGGGCGACAGCGCGGCGATCGAGAAAAAAATTCGCGCGCTCAGGCCGTTTCATCCTGAGGCCCGGCTCATCATCGAAGGTGGGATAAACCGCCCGCCACTGGAGCGAGCCATGTCGCGCGATCTCTACCGTATGGCGAAGCAACTCGCAGCGGAAATGGGAATGACACTTGAAGAAGCTTCGACGGGAGGAGGGTCGGACGGAAATCTCACGGCGGCGTTGGGCATTCCAACGCTCGACGGGCTGGGGGGCGTTGGCGGCGGCGCTCACGCTCGCGACGAGCATGTCGTCATCCATGAGCTTGCGCGCCGGGCGGCACTGATCGCCGCGCTGATGGCGCGCCTGTAACGCGGGCCGTCAATGTTTCTTTCCGGGAAGTTTCGGCTTGGTCGCTTCTTCCTTCATTTTGATGATTTTGACGGCCATTCCACGAATGACCTCCGCCACGTTCTTGTTCAGCCCCAGCCCTTTCAGGTCGCGCTCGTTGAGCCGGTTGAGGAGGGGCAGACCCACGTCAATCGGCAGGCGAGGATTATTGATCAGTGCGCGCACCACGTTATAACTCTTCGCGAACTTCCGGTTCATGGCGATCAGGCGCAGCACTTCCTCCGTGACATTTTTCATGCTGGCGATGTTTTCGATCTCCATGTCGGAGATCTTGGGCGACTGAAGTACTGCCCGCGACACGACTTTGTTTGAATCGCGAATGAGGAGGAGGCGCTCTTCCTGATTGCCCGTTAACGCGGCTTTGATTTTTTCCGCCGACGTCATGCGTGCAACGCGCTGCAGGAGCGTAATGCGTTCCCTCTTTTCTTCCCCGGTCGGGGCGATCTCAGTGGCGGGCGCGGCGGTGGGGGCTGGCGGGGGTTCTGACGCGGCGGCGACTGCCGCCTCCTGCTCGAAGGCGATGGCCTGGTTAATCCAGTCGCGCAGAGCCGGGGCGAGCGCGGTATTAGCGAGCAATGCGCCGGCGATGTCCTTGCGTCCGAAGATGAGGTGGTTGGCGGCGAATTCGAGAACGGCGGCGGGAGTTTCGGCGCTCGAGAGCACCGGAAGCAATTCCTCGGCTTTCGTGCCCTGCAGGGTTTTTTGGGCAGCTTCGCCAATGGTATGGTCCTCATCCGCGGCAAGCAGGACCAGGATTTCCACCTTCTCGGGGGCGGGGATCGAAAGGCCCCCTTCGGCGGCGGTCCGGCGGACTTTCTCCGGAACATTTCCTTGGCGAAACGTATCAACTAAGCGTGGAGAAATGGCAGTTCCTCAGGGTGAATTCTTTCTTGCGTCGTGAGCCGTCAGGTGAACCGTTTTGACCTCACCCCGCCGGCCCAACGGCTTGAGCGTTTCGCCGTTGAGCGTAAGCACAACTCCCAGGGCGTTCCCTGTCGTCACGTCAAACGTATCTTTAGCCTGCAGTGTTTCAAACTCTCCGGGGTCCAGTACCCGTTGAAGCACCATCTTGCCATCGGCATCGACGGCAACCCAGGAGCGCTCGGTCGCGGCGACCTGCAACGTCATAATCTCCGGACTTTGGGGAACGAGTACCGCTGTCACTGGGCTCTCGGGCACCTCCGTCTGTTCCTGCGGGGGACGCTGACCTTGCGCTGCTCTGGTGGAGGCTGCAGGGCCCGGAGCGGGAGGCGCAGGTGCTGGAACGGCAGGGGCGACGACCGGCGCAGGCGCCCTGACCTCCGTCGGAGTTCGCGTGTAATGGTAGAGGAGATAGCCCGAACCGAGCAGGGCAGCTGCCACCAGCACTGCAACGATTGGTCCCCGTGACCCATCTTTTTTCGGCATCGGTCGCGTTTTCGCGATGGGCGAGATATCGTTGTCACCAATGGGCGGTACCAGCAAGTGATATTCGGCCATGACGTGGTCTTCATCGAGCCCCAGGTACTTCGCGTAGGCGCGGACGAAACTTCGGGTAAATATGCCACCGGGCAGCCGCGCCAGATCTTCGTCCTCAAGTGCCTTGAGGAAGCGGATACCGATCTTGGTGGAGGCGGAGATTTCCTCCAGCGTGACCCCGCGCATTTCGCGTTCGCGCCTTAAATTCTCACCGAAGGTGGCCATCAGAGTGGTCTCTAGAAACTGTTGCAGAACCAGGTCTAAGCCGCTGTCAGGGCACGGTTTTAACCGGGCCGATTAGGTGCCGCCAACGGAGCGGCTTTAGCCGCTGGGGCCCGCAAAATCCCTCATGGGCTGAAACCCTCCCCACCCCCACAATCTCGATCGGCCCCGATAATAGGGCCCCTGACGAGGAACACAAGGGTTTTGCAACAGCTTCTAGGAATTGCGATGATATTTCCCCGCCAGAAACGTGTCAATGAGTTTCCCCATGCGCCGGCCCCTCGCCGGGATGTTGCTGAAATAATTGCGACTCAAAGCGGGGGTGTGGAAAAAGGTGTTGAAAACAACCTGCGGATAGTTTAAAAGTGAATGGTCAGAAGAGGCCTGCGGCAATAAGGCTCCGAATGGAACCACACGAAGAGATAGCCGAGTTAAAGCGCCAGATCGAGCGGCTCTCGGTCTTTCATGAGATTGGGAAGGCGCTGGCTTCCACGATCGATCTGCAGAAAATCCTGCAGACGGTGATGGAGAAGATCAGCGACCACCTGCAGCCGGATACCTGGTCGCTGCTCATGATCGATGAGGCGAGCAACGAGCTCTACTTTGAGATCGCCATCGGTGCCGGCGCGGACAAACTTAAGGACGTTCGGCTAAAAATGGGGGAGGGCATTGCCGGATGGGTTGCCCAGCATGGCGAGCCCGTCCTGATCGAGGATGCCAAGCGAGATCCGCGCTTCGCCCAGCGCGTGGACGAAATTACCCAGATGGACACCCGCTCGGTCGTCTGCGTGCCCATCAAGGGTAAAGAAAAGATTCTTGGGGTCATTGAAATCGTCAACTGCCTGGGGCGCGAAAGTTTCAGCCGCAGCGACATCCCTGTCCTTAAGAGCCTGGCCGATTACGCCGCCATCGCGCTTGAGAACGCCCGCTACATCCAACGCATTCACGAACTGACCATTACCGACGATTGCACGGCCCTTTATAACGCCCGGCACCTCAACTTCGTCCTTGATGCCGAAATTTACCGCTCCACCCGCTACGGGTACGAGTTCTCCGTCATCTTTCTCGACCTCGATCACTTCAAGCAGGTGAACGACACCCATGGACACATCTACGGCTCAAAGTTGCTTTGGATGATCGGAGACATCATCAAGGGCCATCTCCGCCTGATCGATTACGCCTTCCGCTACGGCGGCGACGAATTCGTCATCCTGCTGCCGCAGACTTCCAAGGAAAAC
Source organism: Acidobacteriota bacterium (assembly GCA_016202975.1). GTDB lineage: Bacteria > Acidobacteriota > Terriglobia > UBA7540 > UBA7540 > JACQNR01. The sequence continues at coordinate 421 of JACQNR010000082.1, read as the reverse complement.
TCGCTGCAGGTGGTCCGCCGCCTCAAGACTTTACTCAATTCCAAGACCTTCTTTGCCGATGAGGGATTGAATATCAAGGTTACGGCCAGCTTTGGCGTGGCAGGATTCCCCCAGGACGCTCGCACCCGACGCGAACTCCTTCGCATGGCTGACGAGGCCATGTACACCGTCAAGAACACTACCCGCGACAGCATCGCCCTCGCCGGCGAAGGCATCCGGCCTTAATCCTTTACCGTCCGTCTGTGACAGTGATCTGTAGCGGCGGTCGGCGTTTCCCCCGACCTGATCGAGGACCGCCGTCGGCGCCGTAGCTCGATTCACACCGCAGAGCTGCGCTCTGCGCCAGCCCGCGTGGTCAGGGCGATTCGAAGGACCGGGACCAGGGCGAGCCCCGGCTCGATGGGCTCCGGAACGGGATGGG
>JACQNR010000081.1 GCA_016202975.1 Acidobacteriota bacterium | reverse complement strand
TTTGAAATCACTCAATCGCTAAATCACAAAATCGCTCAACGGCCTACCGCTCATCGTAGGCCAACATACTGCTCAGGTCAACGACTGTGGGGCGGCGGGATCCATCTGGAGACCGAACACCGTCCCCACGTGCCGGATCGTTCTCTCCATCGCCTCGTCCATCGAGACCTCGCGCCCGAGCAATCGCTCGATAGACGTCACACCTTTGCCTTTCAAGCCGCAGGGGACAATGTGATCAAAATATCCGAGGTCGGGCGAAACATTGAAGGCAAACCCGTGCGACGTGACCCAGCGCGAGATGTGCACACCCAGCGCCACCAGCTTGTCATTCCCCGCCCATACGCCCGGAGCGCCCTGTGCGCGCCCGGCTTCGATGCCGTAATCCCTCGCCACCCGGATAAATACCTCCTCGAGCGAGCGCATGAACCACGCGACGTCTCGCCGGAGTCCGGTCAGATCGAAGATGGGATAACCCACAAGCTGCCCGGGGCCGTGGTAGGTGATGTCTCCGCCGCGGTCGCTTTCAAAAAGCGCGGCACCGATCTCAGCCAGGCATGACTCGGAAACCAGCAGGTTGGCCCGTTGGGCGTTCCGCCCCAGCGTGTACACGTGCGGGTGTTCGAGCAGCAGGAGTGTGTCGGGAATCTCTCCGGCCTTGCGCTGGCGGATAAGTTCCTGCTGCAGGCGGAGTCCTTCGCCATAATCAACCAGGCCGAGTTGGTGAACGCGGCAAAGCATGAGGCGGCAGGATCAAGGATACAGGATTCGGGTCTGATTGGCAGTCCGATCCTGGGACGATCGGCGTCCAGAAATCAGAGACTCGGGAGCAGGAACGTCGGTTTTCTCAGGAGGCCACGACGCGCAGCCCCTCCCCCACGCGAGGCTGGGGCTTTGCGGGCGGGGTGTAGCCCTCGGGGAAGTCGCCGTTGTCGGCGCGGAAGTACTGGAGGTAATGCGGCTTGACGGAAGCAATCAATTCCCGGCGGGTTTTGGTCTTGAGTGGCTTTCCGACATAAATCTTCCCAAGCCATCCCATTAATTTTTCCGGAAGAGCGCTGGAGAACATCAGGAGCGGCCAGGTAAAACCGGGGCCGTTCAGCCTTCGCAGCTTGTAGAGCCACAACCCAATCGCGCCCAAACGCCAGGCGAACGGCCCCCACCAACTGTACTGGCCGGGCCTCATGTTCATCTTCCAGCACTTCATGATGAGCTGCCACTGCAGCGGTGTGAGGTTGCGCGTTTCGGTGACGCCCTTCTGCTTTTCCATGCGGGTGTCGTGCAGGGGCGTGAAGATCGAGGGAACCAGAAACGCGAAAAGCCCGCGGCGCTCCATTTCGTAAACCAGGTCGAGCGTCGCCTTGACGTCGTCGTCGGTTTCCCCGGGACTGCCAACGATCAGGGTCATCATGGGGAACCAATTGTTTTCGTTGGCGATACGCAGGCCTTCCAAAACCACGCTCGGCCAGTCGTCAATCGAAAACGGAACGCCCTTGCTCGGCATGATCTTCTTGGCCATGGCGACCGAGCCCGTCTCCAGGCCGATCAGCGGCGTGATAGATTTCTTCCTGGGGTGTTTACTGAGCAGCGGCAGGTGAATCGGGCTCTTATCAAGCATGACGTCGGAGAGTTCCTTGATAAGGCCGGGGTCCACTACGAAGGGTGCGATGGTTGAGTGGCTCACCATGTGGTGCTCAACTCCGGGCGTGTTCACCACGGAGGTGTAGAGGTCCACCAGCGCCTCGCGGTTGGGGAAAAAGAAAGGCGTCTCAGTGCGAACCTGGCCCCAAATGAACATGTCCTCGGTGGCGAGCGAGATCAGCTTGTTGCCCTCGCGCACGTTGGCGCGCACGCCCGCCATGATCTTGTCTTTGGGAAAATCGATCTGGGGGTTCAGGTCGGGCACGCAGAAATTGCAGCGGCGGCCGCAACCCGTGGTCATCTCAACGACGCCGAAGGTGGTGCGGCGATCGGGGACGATTAGGTCTTCGCGCCGAGTGGGATGGGCGACGTTCACCTCGCGCGGAAGCTTCTCTCCCCGGATCGCCTTCCCAAAGAGAGCCATCGTCTCGGCCGATTCGGCGCGGCCCTCCACCACGCAATCGACGCTCAACTCCTCAAGGCAATCGTTCTGGGTAATTTGCCAACCGCCCGATCCGCCCACCATCACCTGGAAATTCTTCCGGAAGGGACTCGCCTTGATCTTGCTGAACATCAGCCGAGCATAGTGAGAGTTGATGGGCATCTTCGAGGAGCCGAAGATGGAGGTATAGACCCCCGCAGCAAAGGTCACCCCCAGCGGATTATGCGTGGTCACAGCGACGACGCGCGTGTTAGGGCCCAGGAACTTGTCGAGATCGTCCGGGTAGCAGGCCACGATGTCGTCCGGCTTATATTCGCGGAGCAGAGCCGCCTCCACCAGCCTGGCTCCGGCTGGCATAAACCGCGCCGACCCGTCCTCGTTGCGCTGGACGTTTCGCCAGTTGGGATATTTGTTGTTAAGGACGCCTTCCAACCAAATCGGCAAGGATGCCATGCCCATCTGGATAAAGTACCCGGCGTGATCGATGGTTTCGGTGAGCGGCGCGGTGATGACTATCAGCTTTCCGCCGTCCTTGGGCAGGACGTGTGCGGCGGCCGCAGCGCCATTGCCATTCGCCGGCGAAGCGGCGGCTTTGCGATTGCCATTTCGTCCAAAAAAAGCTATGCCCATTCGGAAGTGTCCCGGAAGGTATGGCGTCGTTCGCCAAGCCCCAAGAACGACGCCAGTCATGTTAACCCAAATTCCCCAAAACTTCACGCAAAATGATGCAAAACTTAACATTAGAAAGGAAATCCGGAGCGGCCTCCTGACGGCTCTCCCAACCATGGTTGAGGGGCTGGGAAGGCATGTGCTAGGTTGTCTCCGGGGCGGCGACGGGCTCCACAAGGTCTGGGCGGCAAATCAAGAGGTGCACGGAGGAACGATGAACTGGTCCGAGGAATTGGCAAAACTGGTCAGCGGGCAGGTGCTCACGGATGAATCGGCGCGCGAGGCGGCCGCAACTGATTTTGGGCGGCTGGTCGTACGCAAGCCTGCGGTGGTGGTTCGCCCGGCCTCGGCCCAGGACGTTTCCCACGTCCTCCAGTTCGCCAGCCGGAATTCCCTCAAAGTCTCAACCCGCGGCGGCGGCCACTCGCAGTCGGGCCAGTCGCTCTGCGACGACATCGTGCTCGACATGACGGCGCTAGGCGAGGTGAGGCACGTCGATGAATCCAGCATCACCTGCGGCGGAGGGATCAAATGGCGGGCGATCGTCGAGCAACTTGCGCCTCAGCGACTCTCACCGCCCGTCCTCACCAATAACCTCGACGTCACCGTGGGCGGGACGCTCTCAACCGGGGGTCTGGGCGTCGCTTCCTGGCGGCATGGAACCCAGGCCGACAACTGCCTGGAGCTCGAAGTCGTCACCGGCGCGGGCGAGATCGTTCGCTGCTCGGCGGACCAGAACCGCGCACTCTACGACTCGGTACGCGCCGGCATGGGCCAGTTCGGCGTAATGACCGAAGCGAAGCTCCGCCTTCGCCGCCATAAGCCCAGGTTCCGGAGCTTCTACCTCCTCTATGACGATCTGGACAAGCTTCTCAAGGATTTCGAATCGCTCATGACCGAGGAGCGGTTTGACTATCTCGAGTCGTGGTGCGCGCCATGCCCCCAGGGCTTTCGCAAGGTTGCGGGCGGGCGGACGCCCTTCGCCCAGTGGTTCTTCCCACTTCACGCCACGCTGGAAACTGATGGGGTGACGCTGCCTGAGGCGTCCGAAAAACTGCGCGGCTTGCAATTTTACAGACATGTTCACACAGAAGACGGTGAAATCGGAGAATTCTTCGCCCGGCTCGACCCACTCTTCGCCCTTTGGAAGCGCGGCGGCGCGTGGGACTTCACCCACCCCTGGATGGAATGCGTTCTGCCGTGGCAGACCACGCCCATGTATATCCAGCGCGTCCTCGCCAATTTCCCGCCGCAGGCCGTGGCAGGTGGTCACATTCTGCTCTGGCCGGGGCGCGGCAGCGCCTCGTCGGTTCCGCTGTTTATGAAGCCGCAGGGAGAATTCGTGATGGGCTTCGGGATTCTCCCCGCGATTCCCAAACAGCTCGTCGACGAGCCTCTGGCGAACCTCAACATGGCGAGCCTGGGCGCCATCATGATGAGCGGCAAACGGTATCTTTCCGGCTGGATCAAATTCGACCAGAACCAGTGGAAGGCCCACTACGGCGACGCCTGGCCCAAGGTCGTCGAGCTCAAGAAGAAGTTCGACCCGCAGGGAATTCTGAATCCGGGGTTCGTGCATTTTGAGTAGTGGTGCTTCAAAGCGCCTTCTTCAACTCGTCTATAGTCAGGTGTGCCTGCCGAAGTATCGAACGGAGTGTCCCAGGCGCCAAATCACCCGGATGCATAGGGACAGTCACGGTCAAGTTGCCGCGCTTCAGTTGGAGATGACTACCCGCTTGGCGAACTTCGTAAAAGCCGATTTTCTTCAGGGCAGCGGCCGCATGTCTAGCAGCTTGATGAAAAACCCTTTTTCGTGCTGACTAGGGATCTAGCCTATGCTGAAAACAAGGAACTTACGATTGTTAAAGTACGGCAAAACAAGCGTTT
>JACQNR010000091.1 GCA_016202975.1 Acidobacteriota bacterium | reverse complement strand
GAGGGCTGGGTGGATGCGCGCACGCTGAACGGCAGCATCGAGGAAGTCAACGTCACGGGCGGCGTCACCGCCCGCACGCTCAACGGCAACATCGCGGTTTCCATTCGATCCCTGCCCGAGAAGTCCGCTCCCATCCAGTTAGAGACCGTGAACGGCCATCTTTTCCTGGGACTTCCGGCGGAAGCGAACGCCGCCCTCGCACTGACCAGCGTAGCTGGACGCATCGACAGCGTGGTCCCTTTGAAAGTCAGCGACACGCCCGGCGAGACGGCCTGGAGAGCGACCGTGGGACAAGGCGGAACGCCGACTCGTTTGAGAACCGTGCGGGGAAATATTCAGGTTGTGCAAAGTAATGAAGTGCTTTAAAGGCCCTGGCCGCCGCAAATTCGTTTTGGGAGGAAACCCATGAAGTTAAAGTCATTAGCAAAGTTCGGCTTTCTTTTGTTCGCAGTGGTTCTAGGGTTAGGAATACTGGCCGCACAAGAAACCAGGACGTTCCAAGTCCCCGTGCCTCCGCCGCCCAGCGGGGACGAGGATGTGCTGTACTTTTGGAGCGATATGGATGAGGACGATGGACCGGATATGGCTTGGTTCGGGACCGAGCCGGAAGAAATGGCGTATGGAAGCGGGACAGCAATGGCCCAAGGCCCCATGCGTCACTATGCGGCCGGGCGAGCTTTTATTCGTGGCGAGGAGGGGACCTGGTTGGGCGTCGTTTTGACCGATCTCGATTCTGAACAAGCCAAAGGATCGAAACCCGCAGTTGAAAATGGCGTGCTGGTGAAGCGCGTGCGCGAGGAAAGCCCCGCCGCCAAGGCCGGACTGATGAAAGACGATGTGATCGTGGAATTTGCAGGGGAGAAAGTTCGCGGTGCCGCGCAGTTCCGCCGGTTGGTGCACGAGACGCCCCCCGGACGCAGCGTTTCCATCGTGGTCAACCGCGCCGGCAAGAATCAGACCCTGACGGCCAAGCTTGAAATGCGGCATCTCGGCCCGATGGCAATGGGCGGCATCCAGGCGGGCCCGGGTGAATTCACCATTCCCTTTCCGACACCGGGCAGTCCCGTGCCGGGGACTGGAGAAGGCCGGAATTTTAGATTCTTCTTCCAACGCGGGGCGCGGCTGGGGATTTCAGGCGACGATCTGACTCCGCAGCTCGCCGAATTCTTCGGCGTCAAGCAGGGCAAGGGCGTGCTGGTTCGCGAAGTCATCGTGGGCAGCGCCGCCGAAAAGGGCGGGCTCAAAGCGGGCGACGTGGTCGTGGCCGTGGACGGAGAGGAAGTCGCCAGCCTAGGCAAGCTCCGTCGCGCGCTCGCCGGTCAAAAGGGGGACACGGAAAAACGCAAAGTGACCCTCACCATCGTCCGCGACAAGCACGAGCAGACACTGACGGTGGAATTGGACAGCCCCGACAAATTCATGCCCAAACCCGTCATGCGCACCGAACTCGATTTCGACACCGACAGGGCCCTGGAGATCGCCGACGAGGCGGCCGCGCGAGCCAAGGAAATCGGCCTCGCCTGGCGCGAGCGTGCCAAAGCCTTCCAGACCGAATGGCAGAAGCGCTTGCAGGAAGAGATGAAGCGCCTCCAGAAGGAACTTCCCAAACTCCAGAAGGAGATTGAGCGGGAACGAAACGCGGCTAAGGCCGATCTGGAGAAAATCTAATCACTAGGGGCGCTGCACGCTACGCCCCTACTTCGCAGTCTCGAGGATGTGGAGGGGCGGCCAATTGTCCGCCCCTTTTGTTTTGCAGCTGTAGCGCTGTCGGCTCCGCGGACTCCCCCGCGACTTCCCGCTTAGACCAGAATAAATTGCACGACGAAGAGCAGGGCAAATACGTAGGTGAGCGCGGGACACTCGCGCCCGCGGCCGGTGGCCAGCTTTGCGACCGCGTAGGAGATGAAGCCGAAAGCGATTCCAGAGGCTACGCTGAAGGTCAAGGGAATTCCCACCAGGGTCAGGAAGGCGGGAAGGTACTCGGTCGGATCGTCCCACTTCAGTTCCTTCACGATCTTGAGCATCATCGCACCGACGACGATGAGCGCTGGGGCGAGAGTGGGATACCGAAGGATAGGGTGGCCTGCCGTGTCGTTTCCCACCGCGACGCCTCCGCCGATCATCGAGGCAAGCGGGCTGAAAAATATCGCCAGCAGGAGCAAGGCCCCGGTCACCATGTTGGCAAGCCCGGTGCGCGCGCCGTCGGAAACCCCCGCCGCCGACTCAATGTAACACGTGATGGTCGAGGTGCCGACCGCCGCGCCGATAGTCGTCCCGGCGGCATCGGCAAATAGCGCGCGGCCCGATCGCGGCAACTTGCCTTCTATCAGCAAACCCGCCTGCTGCCCCACGCCTACCAGCGTCCCCACCGTGTCGAATAGTGCCAGGTAGAGCAACACAAAGACCGAGGTGGCGAGGACAGCAGGATTCATCTTCAAGAGACCCAGCAGGTCGAACTTCCAGAACGTCGGCGCGAGTTGGAGATCGGCCGAGACCGCTCCCCGGTAGTGGACCATGCCCAAGGCCGCGGCCATCATCGTGGTGGCCAGGATGCCGACCAGGATCGCGCCGCGAATGCGGTAGGCCAGCAGAACGATCATGACCAGCAGGCCCAGCACGCTCACCAGCGCCACGGGGTGACGGAAATCGCCCAGGCGAACCAGCGTGGCGGGGCTCGAAACGATGAGGTTGCCGTATTCCAGCCCGATCAAGGTGATGAACAGGCCGATGCCCGCCGCGATGCCCACCTTCAGCGAGTCCGGAATGGAGTCGATAATTTTGGAACGAATCCCGGACAGCGTGAGCGCGATGAAGAAGAGGCCCGCCACCAGCACCGCGGCCAAAGCCTGTTGCCATGTGAGACCGAAGCCCAGTGGCGCGGCTGCGGAGAGGGTGAAGACGAAGAAGAAGTTCTCCCCCATGCCCGGGGCGAGCGCCACGGGATAGTTCGCGAGGATACCCATCAGGAAAGTGGCCAGCGCCGCCGAAAGACATGTCGCGACCATGACGGCGCGAAAATCCATGCCGGCCTGGGAGAGAACTCCCGGATTCACAAAGATGATGTACGACATGGCGAGGAAGGTGGTCACGCCGCCCAAAACTTCGCGGCGCACCGTCGTGCCGTGGGCCTCAAGCTGAAAATATTCGGCGATGCGCATGGGAAATCGCAAATCGTGAATGGTGGATTCGGAATGATGAACTCGCGGTCACTGCGGTCATCATTCACCCGTCATTGCTCATCGTTGCTTACTTCAGCTCGATGGGAACGATTTCCAGCGGCGACGTGCCGGTGTTGGCAAAGGAGTGCGTGCGACCGGTGCCCGATACATAGTGGACGTCGCCAGACTTCTGATCCACATTTTTGAACTTCCCATCTGTTTCTACGTCCTTCATGGTCGAGCCCTGCATGATGACCGCGATGTTGTCGAGCGAGTGAGTGTGCAGCGGTGTCCCCTCGCCGGGCTTGAGGAGAATGCGGGTAATCTTCACCTTCTTGTCTTCGGTGATGAGCTCTGGCTGGACTACTTTCTTGCTCACCATCTGCTGCGCCCCAACGCCAGCGCCGAGATAACAACACCGGCAAGCAGGCCTAGAAGAAACCGTTTCATGATAGCTTCCTTTTGTGTCATTCCCGGGCGGACTGCCTCCCGCCTTCATTTCGCGTTGAGCAGTCGACGGACCGCCCCGGCCTGTCCTGGATTTTTCCGGAAGATGATGCGTTTAAGGCGGATGAATTCATCCGGCTCGATCTTCTGCACCGTGCCGCGCCCACGCTGGGGGCTGAAGGCCAGGATGTGGTCAAGGTCAGGCCGACGCGTGAGGGGGTGCTCGAAACGCACCGCCTCGCGGGGCGGGCAGAAATCGACCAGCGATCCCATCCCCACGTCCCGCCCGTCGGAGGCAGCCCGCGCCAGGCCAACGACCTGCTTGCGGTCCACCTCGTAACAAAGAAACAGGTCGCCGCGCTTCACTTCCTCGCGCAAGCAGCGCAGGCTCGATGCACTGCGAATCCAGCCTTCGTCGCCCAGTTCGTAGACGCCACACGCGCGCGCGCGGAAATACTCATCAAACTCCCACCCGCGCTTGGTGTTGATCTTAAACACCCAGAATTTCATTCATTCAATCAAGCGTTTTGCGCAGCCTTAGGGGCAATGCCCGCCACGGGAATCTGTACCTTCATGGTGACGGGGCCCATCTTGTACTCGGTGGGGCCCAGGCGCTCTTCCGACGACATGGCCTGCTCCCAGGTGATTTCGGTTCCGGTGTAGGCAGCCATTCTCCCCATGATGGCCATGAGGGTCGACTTCGCCACGTCTTCCGTTTCATTGATCGGCTTGCTGGTGCGGATGGCGGTGACGAGGTCCACGTGTTCCTGCTCGTAAGGATTGACCTTCCCCCATGGCTTCTGGTCGGCGGCCGCATGATCCAGCGTAATTCTCTTGAGTTCCTCCGGATCGGTGACCCCGTATTTCCACGCGGCTTTTCCGTCAAGGTCGTAAATCGTGTTGCGACAATTCGTCAAGCCTTCACTACCCACGACAAATTCCGAAACGTCATTGGCGCAGCCGTCGATTTGCCGGCACATGCTCAGGGCGTGCATCCCGTCGGCGAAAACATAGTCAACCGCGAAGTTGTCAAATTGGTCGCCGGTGACGCGTCGCTGGCGGCTCCCCATCCCCACCGCTTTCCCCGGATACAGGCCGGAGAACCACGCCATCACGTCCAGGTTGTGAACGTGTTGCTCGACGATGTGATCGCCGGAAAGCCAGCACCAGTTGACCCAGTCGCGCAGCATGGCTTCCATGTCCGACCAACCCTTCTGTTTCGTGTAGCGCCAGATGGCCGGCCCGTTCCAGTAGCCGCGCGCGGCGACCACCTTGCCGATGGCCCCATTGGCGACGCGGCTCTGCGTCTCGACGTATTCGGGCTGATGCCGACGCTGCGTCCCCGCCACCACGCACAGGTTGTACTGCTTGGCCTTTTCGCCAGCACCCAGCACGGTACGAATCCCCGGCGCGTCGACCGCCACGGGCTTTTCCATGAAGATGTGTTTCTTCGAGTCCACCGCGGCGTTGAAATGCTCGGGCCGGAAATGCGGTGGCGTCGCCAGGATGATAATATCCACATCGGAATCGATCACCTTTTTATACGCATCGAAGCCCAGGAAGCAGCGATCATCCGGCACTTGGAGGTCTGCTTCCTTGGCCAGGTGTTCGCGGCACTTCTTCATGTGGTCTTCGAACATGTCGGCCATGGCCGTAATCTTGAGATTAGGCCCCGCCTTGAGAAAGTCGACCGCCGCTCCGGAACCCCGTCCGCCGCAGCCGATCAGTCCGGCCTTCAGCGG
>JACQNR010000079.1 GCA_016202975.1 Acidobacteriota bacterium | reverse complement strand
GTCTTGATTTCGTGGAGGTTCGCCGCCGCTTTGGGCAGCTCTCGTATTTCCTTTTCCGCGACCTTCAGGAGCTGAATGTTGCCTTGAAGCAACTCTACAATGAGACCTTCGACAAGATCGGTTGGGGTGTTTTGCTGAAGGCGGGCGACAAGATTTCTGATCTGCTTCGATACCTCACTGCATTTGCGTTGGAGACCGCGACCACCCCGGCCGTTCCGGGAGATATCCCATTGCTTCGCAACGCGCACAGCCTCGGATCGCAATCGCGTTTCTGACTCGGTTATGGAGGGTCCGCGAAACAAGGTAGAGTCAATCAATGGAGCGGGCGGGCCTGCCTCGCTTGCGGGGTTGATATTGTTGAGATTGCTTGCCATACAAATCAGGAACAAGCATTCATCAGCGATAATTGGCGGCCTGCAATTCAAACATCTCGTAGTACCGCCCGCCGTTAGCAACAAGCTCGCTATGACTTCCCTGCTCTGCGACTTTGCCGCCTTCCAATACGAGGATTCGATCGGCCATTCGGACGGTCGAGAACCGGTGGGATATCAGCAACGCCATTTTGCCCTCGGTCAGCTCGGCAAAGCGCTGGAATACCTCTTGCTCGGACCGGGCGTCGAGTGAAGCCGTGGGCTCGTCCAGGACCAACACCTGAGCCCCGCGCAGATAGGCCCGAGCCAGTGCAATCTTTTGCCATTCTCCCCCGGAGAGATCCAAGCCTCCGTCAAAGCGGCGCCCCAGCATCTGCTGATAGCCACGGGGGAGTTTTCCGATGACGGAGTGCGCGCCACTCCTGGCCGCTGCAGCCACCACGTGGAGAGGTTGATGAATCTTTCCAATTTCGCCCACCGCGATGTTTTCCGCCGCCGTCATGTCGTAGCGCATGAAATCCTGAAAGACCACGGCAATCTGCCGGCAAAGGTCTTCCAGGTTGTAATCACGCAGATCTACGCCATCAAGCAAGATTCTGCCGGCTGTGGGGTCATAGAGACGGGTCAGGAGCTTGACGACAGTGGTCTTTCCCTGTCCATTTTCGCCAATCAGGGCAACCCTTTCGCCCGGTACAAGCCGAAATGAGAGATTGTCGAGCACGAACTCAGGCCGGCCTGGGTAGCGAAAGGCGACGTTCTGAAATTCGAATCCTTTGCGGATGGGGCGCGGGGCCGCAATGGCATCAGGCTTTGACTGGACGGCAGGACGCTCCGCAAAGAACTCCAATAAATCCGTCAAGAACAGTGCCTGGTCCGCGATGCCGGAAAACGTCGAGAAGATCATCTGGACATTCGTGCTGGTTCCGGCGATGGCTCCGGCAAGAAAGGTAAGTGTTCCAACACTGATGTCGCCTGTGACGGCGCGGTACACCACATAGGCGTAAGCCGGGTAATAGCCCATGGTGCTGATGAGTGAGAGTAGCGATCCAATCCGGAATCGACGGCTGGCGAGCGCGATGTTTTGCTGATAAATCTCCTCGGAAAGTTCCGAAAAGCGCCCCGTGAGGAATGCGCTCAGGCCGAAGAGTTTCAATTCCTTGGCGGCTTCTTTGCTAGCGCCGAGAACCCGCAAGTAATCGAGCTGGCGGCGGACGGGTGTTTGTTGAAAGTTCAGGGCGTAACCCTGGAAGGCAAAGTGGCTGTCGCCGAGAAATGCGGGCACGACGAAAGCCACAAGAATCACAAGCAACCAGGGAGAGAAGAAGACGACACCCGCCGCCAGGGCGAATGCCGTCACGGCTTGTTGGAAAATAGTTCCAATCGCCTGCACCATCACAAGCCGGTCAGTGGCCTGCACACGCGCTCGCTCGAGTTTGTCGTAGAAGGCCGGATTCTCGTAGCAAGCGAGATCGAGTCGCGAGGCGTGTTCCATCACGCGTACGCTGATGTGGCGGATAAACTTGTCGGCCAGGATGCTGTCAAAATAGCCAATCGCCCGCCCCACCACCATGCCGCCGCTCGCCAGGACGAACTCCAATACCACCCACCACCAGAACATCGAAGGCAATGGCTGCGGACCGGACCCACGTGCGACAATGGCGTCGATGATCCATCGGGTCACGACGAGGAGAAGAAGCGGGATGATGGCCGCAATAACTCGAAGCGCGTAAGTCGAAACTACCACGGAAGGCCCCGAATCCCATACAATCCTCAAGACCGGCGGAACGTTCTTCAGCGCTCTGAGGCGCTTGCCCCACGCCCCGCGGGAGTTCAGATGTGAATTTTGGCGTTGCACGGAACTGTTTGCCGCGGCGAACGGGCAACCGCCGCAAAGCCCCTTCGATCTTATCGTTAAGCCGCGGTCCAAACACCCGGGTGACCATGTGCCATGGCGGTTCGTGGATCCTTCGCGCAGCGCCCGGTTTCATACTTCGTGGGTGCTAATCACCTCGGGCGTTGCCTTGCATGCGCATTTCAATCCACAAGGATTCAGAGGGTGCAGGCTATTCCGTCGGTGAGCAAATCCCACGACCTAATCCCTCCTGCGGATGGGGAGTCCGTAAGCCAGACTGAGCATGAAGATACCCGGAACGACCACAAACGCCGTCTCTGCGAATCTCCCGAGTACTCCGACCATCCCGAGCGCATCGAGCGCCATGGCGACCGCAGCCACAAGTACTACTATTACTGCTCCCATCGAGGAACCCCTTTGAAGTTGTGCGATTGCCCAGCCAAAGCCTTCGCCTATCCGTCGGCCGAAATCCATCAGGCACGAAAGCAGCAACTGGCCACGGTGAAGCTCCGAACACAACGGCTCATGTGGGTCTCTAGCAAGCCAGTGACCACACCCGTGTTCTTGTGATTACAAGGAGATAACGTCGTTCTGCAAACCCATCGTTTGAATAACTTACTCGGCTTCTGAAATTTTTTCTTGGGGAATCAGCCAGGGACGGGCCGTGAAGTGACAGAAATCTAATATGCTTGCTATTTCTTAATTCGCGCGATGGCCATCAGCGCTCAGAGAAGATTTCGCTTCTTTCCCGCAGTCCTTTGCCGACCTCACTCTGCGACAGCGCGCTGTTGGGGACTTCGAGCGTATTCAAGAGACCGATCCACTCGGCATGATCCGTCACTGCCATGAAATCAAGTGGAGGCGTCGCTCGGTCCACTTCTTCATCCAGATACTCGCCCGGCCCGGCGCGCGCGAAGCGGTACGCGCCATCCGGGTCAACCTTGGCGCCGAATGCAAGATGCGCATCGAATGAATAACTCGTATGCAGATGCAGATCGCCATAATGGGCTTCCCGCTCCAGCTTCACTGGAATCCCGGTTACGAGATCCGGGCCTTGAGCCATAACCACGGTTTCGATCGCAAATTGAGCGAACGCGGCCGCGAGAGCTGCTGCGAGGAGTCGATCGATGTGCATGACGTGTTCTCCGTGTTTGATGTCACGGCTATCGAAATGGCAGGCCGATTGTTGCGCCGCTGGCACCGATGGTGGCTTTCACCCACAGCGTCGCGCCATCCCATGCGTAAGCATCGGCCGCCAGCGGCCTACCGTCGATCATCACGCTCGCGAGTTGCTTGGGCGCCTGGTCCAGCTCGAAGACGGGGTTTACCGTGCATACCACCGGTTTCAGGTTGATTTCCATCGACGGCGACTCTGCGACCAGCCGGATCGCCCGGCGCTCCGGACCGTACGACGGGAAGTTGATGTGCCCACCCGTCACTTCCAGTGAGGGTGGAGACGAGAAGCTCTGCGCCCAGTCGAGTAACGCTTCATCCGGCGCGTCGGTCTTGGCAATTAGCCAGGCCCGGCGCTCGGTGGTCATGTCGCGCGAACGGCCGAGGGCATCGACCGTCTGAAAGCGGCTCGGGTTCGGTGAGGTCCATCAGGGCAATGTGGTTGGGGCTTAAGCGGCGGTGCTCGTCGTTGGCCCGTCCCATAACGGTCGGGTTGCGGCGGCTCAGCGGCCAGTTGCCACCCCAGTGAGCAGGCGAGAGCAATTCGCCACGATCATAGACCGGCAAAAAGGGGACCAAGCTGCTTGACTTATGCGGACTGAAATAAATCGCCGCGGCCGGATCTTCCTTTTGAGTCAGGACGCGATACACCGTCTGGGCTGGCCGGTCAAGCGTGATTTTGCCCAACAAGCCGTGGTACCCGCCAGGGCCGGGCTTTAGGGGCGCTTCGCCTCTTTGCTTCCCACGCTCTATCATCTTGCCAATAAGCCGCTCGACGGGATGCAGTTCCATTTCCTTGTCCCGCTCCGATGGCCACTGAATCGTCAATCCCCCAAACGTCCCGGGTGGCAACGGATACGCGATGCGCTTCGTCTCGCCATCCAGAAACAGCAGATCGACCTTGGGCGCAGGCGAAACATCCAACTGAAACGCCGCCTGGGGCGTCAGGACGATGAATTCCGAAAACACGTAATCCGTGTCGGGCACGCGGGTCAGGGTCACCACCCGCGTGCCGAACCCGTCCGGATAGAAACAATAATCCTCGGCCACCTCATCACCCCAGCGCTCGTAGCGCATATCGTGCATCTGGTAGGTCCAGCGCACGTGCACCCGGCTGGGGCTCGATTCGATGATGCGAACGCGACTATAACGCAGCTCCTTATCCTGCAGCGGCTCGGACGCATCAACGGCAACGAAATCCCGCGGGGGCAGGGCTTCCGCCCATTGGTAGCTGAGGCCCGTGTTCTATAGCCCCGCCCAGAACGGGGCGTAGCTCGAGCCACGCCAGAACACGAAGCGCGAGCCGTTGGGCAGAAACTCCACCACATCATGCAGCTTCAAATCCCAAGAGGTGTCGTAATTGAATGAGGGGAGCGCGGCGCCGGTCTTTAGGTCGTTCACCGAAATGGGCGCGTCATAACGCAGCTTGGTCTCCACCGCACCGAAAGCAGGCCAGCGCGGCGGCTGGGCCACAATCATCGTGCGGATCTCTTTTTTCCACAGCTCGCGACTACCATCGGTAAGAGCCACGTGCAGGACATTGCGGTCGCCTTTCGAAATGAGTGGCACTTTCAGTTCTTTCACGGCGCGGTTGTTCACCGCGAGCGGGAAGCCCAGTTCCACGGGCTTGCCGCTCTCGAACCATGCCCGCAGGCGCGCGTTGGGCTAGGCGCGGGTGCGCGAGATCGCAGCGGCCTCGATCACGGCCGTTTGCCCTCCTGCCAGCAGCAGCCAGTCGTGCGGCACCAGAATCGTCCCCAAGTCCACCGGGTTGATTTGGCGGTCCGGGCGGGCCAACGCTTCCGCCTCAAGATCCGGCCAGCTGATCGGCTATCGCGTAAGCTCATCGATCTGCCCGTTGCTCGGGCACCGCGCATAGAGCGCGACTGCTTCAGGAAGCGATATGAACTGCACATTGCCAAAGAATGGTGAAGCGTCTCCCCCAAAGCTCAACGGCTGCCGCTCCGCCTCACTTCTGCCCCGGTACGCAACCACATAATACTCTCGGCGAGGCGCATGTTCGGCCGTCAGCTCGACATGAACAGCGACCGGCGCCCCCACCCGATCCAAGCCAAAAGGCGGTCTCCACGGATGACCCTAATCCACGCGGACCTGCGCCGACACCTTTTCATCGCAACCGCCCCGCTCTTGTGCCGGCAGCGGAACCGCCAAGAGCACACTAGAACTTACCAACACAACCCAAAATAACCGGCAGGATTCAATACTCTTGCTCGTACAATTCCTCCGATCAGTACAAGGTCTTACGAATTCACCAGTCGTCGTCTCTTCTCACGTCAATGCTGCAGCCGCCGCCTCAGTTTCGGTCACTGCAGTCACAGTTTTCTGCTTTCTTTGCCGCTCACTCCAGGACCAGCACGGA
The DNA here is from genome assembly GCA_016202975.1 of Acidobacteriota bacterium. Lineage (GTDB taxonomy): Bacteria > Acidobacteriota > Terriglobia > UBA7540 > UBA7540 > JACQNR01. The sequence continues at coordinate 152 of JACQNR010000079.1, read as the reverse complement.
TACGCTTTGATATGGCACGGTAACCCAGATAGAATCTTCCTGCACGCTCGGCTTCTCGTTGCTATACAAGTTGGTCGCACGGCGATAACGCGAGGGGAGCTTGATTTGGGATCGTTGGTCTTCTGCGCCCTCGTTGACCACCACCAGGAGGC
>JACQNR010000078.1 GCA_016202975.1 Acidobacteriota bacterium | reverse complement strand
GCGTAAGACCTCCGGCGATAAAACCGAGATCGAGTCCGCTCTGCAGCGTGTCATCGAAACCCGGTCAACCTACGCAGCCGCATATAATCAGCTGGGCTTGGCCATGAAGGAACGCCGCTTGCCTTCCCTGGCGCGAATTCGGTTTTAACGGGAGGCGGAACTGTCACCCGGGCTTGTCGAAGGAAGGGTTGTTCTTGGCGAATCGGCCATCCAGTCGGGTGACTGGAAGACGGCCACTGTACAATTCAGCGCCGCCGCAGCATGGCGGCCCGAAGATATGCGCATTCGTTTGCAACTCGCGTGATCTTTGCATAGCATTGAGCTAACAAATAAATGAGGTATAAAGCATGAGGAGGCGCAAAATGATGATGCAACATTGGTGGGGCCGCGGAATCGCAGGCGCGTGGATAGCGGCATTCTCATTGACGGCGGCCGCGGCGGATGAAGTCGCAACAAAAGCCCAAAGGCCGACTGTCGATGTAAACGGTACGATTCATATTCCGGCCTTCTCGGTACCGTATTCTTCCTTAGCCAGTGAAGAGGCTAAACGGCACTTTCTCAAGTTTGTCCATGGGTTTGATTCTATACCGGGCGGCGAAGGTGGCGACATCAACGCCGGTCGTCGAAGGCTGGATGACCAGCTGATGCGACCTGGAGTCGAGCGGTTACGATCCGTCTTCGATGTCGAAATAACACCCGAGATGATTGGGGGCGTTCAGACTGATGTCGTCGTGCCAAAGCCCGGTATTGCGAGGAAGAACGCCCATCGCGTTCTCATCAATCTGCATGGCGGAGGATTCATGGTTGGAGCGCGCTTCGGCGGTCAAATGGAATCCATTCCCATCGCCAGCCTAGGCGCAATTAAGGTGATCACGGTGGATTACCGCGAAGGTCCGGAACACAGTTTTCCGGCAGCCAGCGAAGATGTGGCAAAAGTATATAGCGAGCTACTGAAGCGCTATCGAGCAGAAAATATTGGCATTTATGGATGTTCCGCTGGAGGCATGCTTACTGCGGAATCGGTGGCATGGTTTCAAACGCACCAACTTCCGCGACCCGGTGCCATCGGTATCTTTGGCTCCGGGGCGCTGGTTCCGATGCTGGGGGACAGTAACTACATGGGCGCGGCCCTGATGGCTAGCACTCCTGGGCCTGAGGATGCAAAGAAGTTTCTGCCGTACTTCGATGTTCCCGGACTCGATCTGAAAGATCCGTTAGTCTCCCCTGTATACTCGCCCCTGGTATTGGCGAGCTTTCCACCCTCGTTGCTCATCACCGGCACACGCGATAGTGGGCTGTCGCCAGCTGCTTATACTCATGCACAGCTTACAAAAGCCGGCGTCGAGGCCGCTTTGCACGTCTGGGAAGGCGCAGCCCATTGCTCGTTTGCGCAGCCAGTCGTCGATCCAGCTGTCCCCGAAACACGCCAAGCATGGGACGTGACGGTAAAGTTTTTTGACAAGCATCTGGGCAAGAGACACCCTTGATTTGAGACGCCTTGATTCCCTTCAAAGGGGAATTTCAAGCCGGGGTGTAGGGCCAGCGACGATGTAGCGGACTAGCGCGTCGAGCAGATACGTTCCGTATGGGTCGGTCCCATACGTGGTGCCGAGCGAGTACGTGCAAATGAGAAGTTTTCCCTTTCCGGCTTTGGCTTGGACGAGCGTCCCGACGCCGGAGTGAATCCACCCATAGAATATTCCCGAAAGTACGTCGCCGTAATCCTCGGGCTTAAGCCCTTGTACAACCGCGCGCGGAGCTACGGACTGAACTTCAAACCCTGGCAGCGTCTCGAAGCCAATGCTTTTGAACGGTTCCTGGTCCTTTCGAATCCAGAGATAGCTCGAGATCCAATTGCCGTCGAGGAATGACCCTGCCCGGGGAACAATTTCCAAGCCGGGAGCAATCGTTTGCTTGTCCGCGGTAAGCAGGATCACGCGCCCCCCCTGTTCGAGCGCCTGCTTGACCCGGTCATCGAATGTCGAGGCGATCAGGACCGGAAAAGATTCCTTCCCCGTGGGTTCGAGGTAATTCCGCGCACGCATGTCATTGACCAGCCGCCGCAAGCGACCCGACGGGTCGTGAAATGAAACCGGAGGAGGGAGATCCAGCACCTTCTTCGGGTAGAAAAAGAATTCAAGATAGGTCTCGGCGCGTATTTGGTTCCCTTGAGTAAGGCGCGCGCGCAAGACGCGCCTGGTGGGGGACGCGACAGCCGGGGCAATGAACTCGGCCAGCCCCACGTTCGCTACACCCCCGGTAGAAACAGCGGGAAGCGGCAGCGATCCTTTGATTTCGGTCCCCTCAATTACCCAAACGACGCGCGCCCCGTCAAGCGCTTCGCGGCTGTAATGGGAAAATGCGATCGAGGCCTGCCCTTTTTCGCCTGCCGTAAGGTTCCGGCGTTCGGCACGAGCAATCAGCACGTCGTCCTGCTGGAGGCGTGCCAGCTCCGTGGCGTAGGACTTCGGCCGGCGCCACATGTCGAGTACACCATTCGCCTCCCAGTTGAGGTCCGTGAACTCGGTAATGACGTATCCTTCGAGTTGCGGCCGCAAGCGGATGGATTCGATCTCAAACTTGAGGGCGCGAATTTGATGCGCTTGCGTGGCATCGGCCAGGTCGTTGTAGCTGGCGAAAAGTGAATTCAGCCCGTAGTCGGAAAAACGCTGCTCGACGCCGGCGGGCAGGGTAATTTTCTGCTCATATCCGAAGGGCCTTTCGAACCACCACGGTTTATCAGGTTCGAGACGGGGCAGCCCCCAATTACCGAACTCAGAAAGCACCAGGGGCTCGTCTCCGCGAGGGGCGCCATCGTTGAAAGGGCTGAAGAGCCATCCGGGGCGGCGCGCCATGTCTTCCACAAAACGGTCAAAATCCGCGGCGTTGTCTGGAATAGCGTTGTATTGATGGAAGTCGGCAATGTCCGTCGCCATATGGAAATTGTCACAGCAGGCGCTGTTGTCAACGACGAGCCAGCCGGGCACCGTCTTTTTCGCTTCCTGGTACGCAGTCTTCAACCAATCGCGCTGGGAAGAATCGTTTGGATTCTTCAAATCTGCGCCCCAGCTCTCGTTGATCACGCTGACCACGACAAGAGAAGGGTGGTTCCAGTCGCGCTCAACCATTCCAGCGAGAGTCTCGCGACCGCGCCGCTTTGCATCCTCCGTGAGCTTGTCCCAGTTGGGAATTTCGTACCAGACGAGCAAACCCACTTCGTCCGCGGCTTCCAGATAGCGTGGGTCCGGCACCTTGATGTGGCAGCGCATCATGTTGAAGCCCAGCGCCTTGGCCTGCTGCATTTCTTTTTTAAGGTATTCGTAAGAGGAGGGTGTGTAGATGGTGTCGGGATAGAAGTCCTGGTCGAGCGGCGCGCGCAGGTAGATGACGTAACCGTTCAAATAGAATTTGCCGCCTCTAGTCTCAAACGTGCGGAATCCGAAGCGGTAGTCCTGCGCATCGCCGGTTGGCAGGTAGACATGTAGTTTATGGAGGGCAGGATTGTGCGTCCACCAGAGGCGCGGATTCGCAATGCTCCCGGCGATTTCGTAATTCGACTGGTCGCGCTTCAACTCCGCGGCGCCCGACCAAACCTCTTTACCGTCCGGGTCGGTCATGCTGGCCTTCAACCGCAGCGTTTCGGCAATCGGGAGATCCACGGTGACGTTCTGGACGGCAGCCTGGATTTTGAATTTCCCATCCATCCCCGCCGAGATGTGGACAAAACGCAAATGCATGCGCGGGCGGATCTCCAGCGACACGCTTTGCCAGAGGCCGCTCGTCTCTACGTACCAGTTCTGCTTGCCGTGCGGGATTTCGTCGTACTTGATTCCCTCCACCTCCTTCAATCTGGCACTGGCGTCGACGACGCGGACCGCAATCTGGTTCTCACCCGCCCTCAACAGGCTGGTGACGTCGAACTCAAAAGGCAGATACCCGCCGTCGTGCGAGCCTGCTTTCTGGCCATTCACGTAAACATCGGCGCGATAGTCCACCGCTCCGAAGCGTAGCAGGGCAACTTGCTCCGAAGACAGGGCCTCAACCGTCGCCGAGCGCCAATACCACGCGACGCCGGCGTAGTCCCGAAGGTCGGTAAATTGTTGCTGCCAGGACGATGGCACGCGCGTCGGGCGGACATTCGCGGCGCTCGCAAGATCATTGAGGGTCAGCTTTGCGGCGGGGTCGGCAAGGAAGTTCCAGTCTCCGTCGAGGGAAAGCGTTCCGGCGCGAGCTACCTCTCCGCTCGCGATACCTGTGATGACAAACAAAATGCTCAACGAAGCCTTGAGATTGCGCATGCTTCTCACTCCGAAGCGTAGTTTGTAAAGTAATCCGCTGGACCCGGCCCAAATCCACCCCTGCGGAGGCGCCATCATACCAGCATCAAGTCTTGGCGGCACGCACTGGCGCGCCGTGCATTTGCTTCAAAACGTCCTCGCACGCTTCCAGGGTCCTGTCAATATGGGCGTCCGTATGGGCGTAGCTGATGTGACTCCGCTTCAGATTAACTGGCAGCTTGAAGATACCGCGCTCCAATAGGCCGCGCCGGTACTCGAGGAAGTGGGCTTCATCATTGCGCAGGAGGTCCGTATAGCTTTCGATGGGGCCATCCATGAAATAGGTCAGGAACACCGAGCCGAACCCTTCAACCGTGGCGCGCACTCCGAACCGTTGGTGAATTTCTTGAAGCCCTGCACGCAAGCGCTCGCCGAGACGGAAGAGGTGCTGGTGGACCGGCTCGCGCTCGAGAATATCCATGGTCGCGAGTGCGGCCGCGCAACCCACGGCGTTGCCGTTGAATGTGCCCGCGAAAAACGTGTCTCCACCGGAGCGCGTTTTGAAGTGATCCATCAGCTGGGCCTTTCCGCAAATCGCCGCCATCGGGAAGCCATTGGCGATGGCCTTGCCGAGCGTGGTAAGGTCTGGCGTTACGCCGCAGATGGCCTGGTAACCGCCCAGGTGGTGACGAAATCCCGTGATAACCTCATCGAAGATGAGAACACACCCGTGGCGTGTGGCGATCTGCCGCAATCCTTCCAGGAAGCCGAGCTTGGGAAGCACGCAGCCAATGTTGTGCGCAATCGGCTCCAGTATGATTGCAGCCACTTCGCCCGGATGGGCTTGCATCGCCCGTTCCACATCGTCCAGGTCATTGAACCGGCAGACTAGCGTTTGATCGAGCGTCTCGGGTAGGATTCCCGCGGAACCCGGATCTATCTTCCCCACTTTATCCGCAGGGCTGATGATGTTGCAGAGCACGGAATCGTGAAACCCGTGGTAACAGCCCTGAAACTTGATGATCCTTTTCCGGCCCGTGACGGCGCGCGAAACGCGCAAGGCGTGGTACGTCGCTTCCGACCCCGTGCTGCACAGAAGCACTTTCTCCGCCGATGGAATGTGGCGGTGGATTTTCTCCGCCACCGCGATCTCCAGTTCCGTTGTCCCTGCGCCCGGTAGAAGAGCGCCAGAGAGCGCCTCGGCGACGCGCCGATTCACCTCGGGGTGATTGTGGCCGAGAATGAGCGGACCAAACGCCGCCTGGTAGTCGATGTACTCGTTCCCGTCCGCATCCACGATCGTGGCGCCGTGGGTCTCCCGGATCACCAGGTGTGGGACAAAATTCCTGTGAGCGCTGTTCACTCCGCCGGGCATGACTTCGCACGCCTTTTCGTAGAGTCGGTGGCTTTCTGTACGGAGCTTTGAATTGGACGGCATGGTTTAAGCGCCGGTCATCCCCATTTTTAGACCTCGAGTGCAGTATATCTCCCTTTGCGGCTCGATGAGCATGGCAATGTTCCCGCCGCGCCAGGCATCTTGATTCTGACCCCGGGAAATGAAAGAATGAGCGATGCGATGAGGGGTGTTTTATGACGATGGGCTTACCGATGGGACTGGCAATGGCGAGCGGCCTCAATACCTACCTGCCGCTGCTGCTTCTGTCGTTGTTCGCACGCTTCGGGAACGTCGTGCACTTATCGCCGAGATTTCAGTGGCTCATCTCCGATCAGACAATCATCGTCCTTTCTATCCTGGTTTTGTGCGAGGTCCTGGCCGACAAATTCCCCGGAATGGATCACGTCTGGGATTTCATCCACACCCTCCTGCGTCCGGTAGCCGGCGCACTCGCGGCCGGTGCGACGGTCTCGACCGACAATATTTTCGAGATGGCGCTGGTCATGCTGCTCGGAGGCTCGCTCGCCACCGCGGCCCATACGGCGAAAGCCACGGTGCGCCTGGCGAGCAGCACCAAGACCCTCGGCGTGGCCAACCCGATTCTGAGCATCGTCGAAGACGTCACCTCGCTCGTTGCCTCCCTCTTTGCGGTCTATGCACCGTGGCTGATGGCCATCATCGCGGTGCTTTTTGTTATCACCACACTCCTCCTCGGCCCTCCGCTCTGGCGGACGCTGCGCTTCAATCTGGGCGCGTTGGCCGGTGGATTGAGATGGTGCGGGCGGAAGATCATAGGCTCCGCGTCGCCGCGGGACCTCGAAGCCAGCGTGCTCGAAATCGCACCCGGAAGGCTGGGCCGGCTGCGCCAACTTCTCGAAAACGGTGAAGAACTTCTGGGCGCGCTGGAGGGATGGCGCCGGACAGGATGGGGCCCGCGCCGAAACTCGTTGCTGATCACTTCGCGGCAACTGATTCTCGTGGAACGACGCTTTCCCGGGCGCATCCGGACTCAAACTCTTCCCTATTCGGATGTTCAACTGGTTCGCGAACGCGGATCGATGCTGGTCTCGCGCCTGGAAATCCTCAGCCGGCAAAAACAGGATGTGCTCCTGATCGTCCCTAAAACCCAGGCGGAGTCTGCCGGGCTTGCCGCGCACAAAATCTCGGAGCTTTCGGGCCTTGGCCAGGAAAGGTCTGCAACCCCGCGGCCGAAGCTTGCCGCCGCCACCCCATAGACTCTTGCGACCGCATCGCCCCATCGACCGGGAGGGCGGCTATTCTGACTCCTCGTCGGGAACCCAATAGACTTCCTGTCGGATGGCATCGTTGCGGAAGCCCCCTCGTTCGAGTATTCGGCGGGATGTAGCGATCATTTCGGGATGACCGCAAAGGTAGGCCGTGGTTGTGGCCGGGTCGAGCCCGTTCGCGTCGAGGTGCTTGCGCAACACATCCTCAACGCGGCCCACTTCGCCTTTCCATGTCGAATCTTCATGCGGTCTGCTGATGGTGGGGATGTAGCGAAACCATTCGGACCGGCTCGTCAGCTTTTCCAATTCATCACAATAGGCGAGCTCCCATGACCGGCTGGCACCGTGGAGAACCCACAAGCTGTGGTCTCTCCGGCCTTCCAAGGCCAGGGAGCGAACCATGCTGATGAACGGCGCGATGCCAGTAACCGTGGCGGCAAAGAAGTGCCGCTTCCGGCCACTTTCTTCGTCTAACGCAAAGAGGCCGCCCGCTTCGCGGCTCATCCAAAGGGTTTCGCCCACTTTCTTTCTGTGGAGCTTGGGCGTCAGGCCGCTTCCGGGGACCAGCTCGAAAAAAAACTCGACCTCGTCTTCGAGAGGACTTGAAACGATCGAGTAGGGCCGCTCGATGAGTTCCACCCCCTCACGCACGCCCAGCGTCGCGTATTGGCCGGGTTTGAATCGAAGCGGCTCGGAAGGGTGGACACGAATCGTCCAGAGGTCCGGCGCAAGGTCGCGCCGCGAGACGATTTCGACGGGCAGAAAATTGTCGTAATTAGAAACCATCAACGCGGGACTCGGTTCCTTCAGCGAGAAAGCGGTTCAAAGAGGGAACGAACTCACCTAGGTTTCTATCATAGCAGAGAGTCCGCGGCAACCGAATGGGAATGTCGTATACGTAATGGGGGGGAAACAGGCCAGCCTGCGGCCGGTTACTCAAGGGGGTCGCAGGCTGCCAGTCCCTTCAGAAGAAGGACTCTCTTAGGATACGAGTTTGACAAAATACAGGAATACTATCAGGGCGTGCCCCACTGCAATGGCGAGGCAGACGCCGAATATCTTGCCCAGAAATGGGAGGGGGACTTCCTTGTTCCAAGCCCTCCAGCAGAGGATGGCAAGAAGCGCCTGGGTAATCAATGCCAGCCCATGAAGAGGCGTGTCGAGCGGGCCGATCGGCTTCATCGCGATGGAGGCAAACAGAACCTTAAAATCGTTGATGAACCCACCCGCGAGGATCGTGGCAATCCAACCCACCACCGGGCTCACAATACCCAGCATATAGCTGTACTGGTTCTCGCCGAAGAACACCAGAATGACGATGGCCACATAAATCAGACTCCTCAGCAACTCGTAGGGAAAGAACTGCGGAATGGCGAAGGCCCCCCCGCCAATCAGAACAAGCGTCGTAAACGCCACAACAAATACTCCGCGATCCGACATGGTTCAGCTCCTTGGATCGAATTCAGGGCGGGTCAGCTTCTTTTCCCGGGGACAGCTCGCGAGCGATTCGCCCGCTGCTCCCTCACTGGCCCCCTGCGTTCAAAAGAATGGATACACGCCTCGGCGGAATTTCGCCCGCAGGCGCCCCCGAGTATACCACAGGGAATTTCAATTGCAGCGGTCAAAGGGTTCGGCTGCGACAGAGCGGACATTCTCGATTTCCGTCACCTGCGGTACACTGGTATTACGCGCCTGTAGCTCAGCTGGATAGAGCAACAGCCTTCGAAGCTGAAGGTCGGGGGTTCGAATCCCTCCAGGCGCGCCACTGCTTTGTTCATTGACACTCAGCGATCTCCAGCGGTAGATTTCAGGCTGTTTAGAACTGGGCATACAACAATCCAGCTATGGCCACTGCACCGAATCAGCCCCCGCTTCCTGGGCCGCCCTGGGACCAAGGGGCCAAGCCCCCGTGGCGTCCGCGCGTTTCGGGAATCGCCGGATTTCTGTGCGGGCCGGTTGCCGCTGCACTGATCGCGTTCATCAACCTTCGCCGACTCAACGAGCGCCGCAAGGCGGCCTGGACTCTTACTTTGACGATCCTGGCCAGTGCAGTTTTTGGCCTGGCGATTGCCAAGGTCCCGGACAATATATCCACGGTGATGGGCAAACTGATCGGACACATTGTGAGCCCGTTCCTGTTTCCCTTGCTCCAAAAGCGGGCGTTCGATGAATGGGAAACGAGCCACCCGGGAGCTACGCATGGCAACGGCTGGCGCAGTGCCGGCTGGGCCATTCTTGGGTTGGCCGCGTTCTACGTGATCGCGATCGGCTCTGCAGTTCTCGTTTCCTCGAATGGCGAAGTCCGGAACATTGAACTTCGCTACGGCATGCCCGAAAAAGCCAAGGTTGGTGAGACTTTTGTGTTCGCCATTCAGGTCCAAAACACGGCGGACCACCCACAGCTACTTCACAGCCTTGATGTTGACACGCACTTCCTTGACGGAATCTCGATCCAACGAACCACTCCCGCTTTCGAAAAGTCAGAGCCGAACATGCTCGCGCCGATCAGAAGTTACATCTTCAAGCAGACCATCCCGCCCAAAGGGACGCTTGAGATCGAGTTGCAGTGCCGCGCACAGAAGCCCGGAAGTTTTCCGCTTGGCCTCGATGTTTGCGTCAAAACCGCGCTTACGTGCTCTTCGTTCAAACTCAGTGCAATCGCCGTCCAGTAGGGAATCCCCTCCGCAAATTGGGCGCTAAGCTTGTATTGGAAAGCCGAACTGCGTGATGTCTGACACACACCTGTTAATGGCCGGAGATCTAAGATCATCCCCTAGGCGGCGCCAGACCGATCGTGCCACTCCATGCTGTTGGCCGCCCGGCAGGAATTGTCGCGGCTCACAATCTTAGAATGGGAGCCGGGTTACGTTAGGTAGAACACCTGTTCCAGGCGCTGAAATCGTTCGTCGGGGCGGGCGCCGTCGAGAGCTTCAAAATACTCTTGCATCTCGGCCTGCCAGCGGGCGTTGACCTCGCGCTTGGCCATTTCGGCTAGCGCCTTCTCGTAGCTCGGCGTCTCAAAATAGCCCACAAACAGGCCGTCGTCTCGCAGGAAGATGGAGTAGTTGTGCCAGCCCGTTTCGCGCAACGCCTGAAGCATTTCGGGCCAGACATTCCGGTGACGCTCTTTATATTCTTCGAGCTTCTCCGGTTTCACTTTCAGCAAAAAACAGACGCGTTCCATGGATTTCGCCTTTCTTGTGGCCGTCGCAGAACCTGTGGAGGTCTGCTGTGCGGAGCCTCCGAGCGACGACAGCGCCGCGATAGCCCCAGCAAGTATCTCACGACGGCGAATCGCCATAATAACCATCTCCGCTCGGGCCGGGGCTCTCCTGCCACCATAGTTTGACTACCCACGCGTCGACTTTCGCGTCGATGCCCGGCGGCAGGTATGAGTGCACGGCAAAGTGCAGTTTTTCTCCCGACCACTTCCGGTTCAAACGGATCTTGTACACCACCCAGGATGATCCTCCTTTCCGGGTGTTGCCGAATTGCCGCCGTCGGGACGCCAGGAAAACCCATCACCTCGGCGTAGTGCAGCCCCTGCCCCCGGAAACGGGGCGCACCACGCTGCCCGAGTTTTCACCACATTATCCCGCATGGTTCCCCTGTGTGATGGCACGCCATGTATTACAGGCATCCTTTTCATCGGTCAAGATAAAGTTGTGGCGATGGCCGAAAACGGGCGTTCGCGTTTATACTGTGTGGCCCATCGGAGGAGCAGAATGAGTAACCCTCACAATCAACCGTTCAAGCCCATCTCGTCCCAGGCGCTTGAGACCCTGAAAAAATTCGTTCGCCGACGGTCTGCAACGTTATAGAACTCTTCAGAATTCGCCCCAACACCGCGGGGTGGATGTCCTCTTCGATTCGCGCCATCTATCCGCAACTGCCGCCCATCGCAGGCTATGCGACGACGGCGACGTTTCGCTCGGCTTTCCCCGGCGCCGAAAAGGAAGTTTACAAGCGCATCGGCGAGCACGTGGAAAGCATGCAGGTGATTCCCGAGCCGCGCGTCTCCGTCATCCAGAATTTGGACGACCCGCCTTCGGGCGCCGTGCTGGGTGAAGTCATGAGCCGCCTCTACCGGCGCTTTGGCTGCGCGGGCATCGTAACCAACGGCACGGCGCGCGACCTGCTCCAGGTGGAAAAGCTGAAGCTCCCGGTCTTTGCTTCCGGCTTGGTGGTCTCGCACGCCTATCCACACTTCGTGGAGATTCACGTGCCCGTGCACATCGCCGGCTTGACAGTGCGGCCCGGAGACCTCCTGCACGCCGACGCGAATGGCGTTGTCCTGATTCCTCCGGAAATCGCCGAGCACGTCGCCGCCGCCTGTGCGGACTTCTGCGACGCGGAAAATATCGTTATGAACTACCTGGAGAGACCTGACGTGACGGTCGAGAAGTATCGCGAGGTCCACGCTCAAACGGCGAAGGCTATCGCGGATTTGGGAGAGAGATTACGGAAGAAGCAAGAACAGGCCCAATGAAGATCACACGCTAACCCGTAGGCGATGATCAAGATCGCGGACACGATGAGCGACATGCCCAGGACAAACCCGCGGATCGTTCCGGGGCTCGCGCCCCTCCATTCACCCGCCATCCAGCCAAAAAGTCTTGCGAAAAACACCGTCCCACCCGCAAACAGTGCGAACGAAATCGAGGGTCCAAGGGAAGGGCCGAGCTTCACGCCGCTCGAGTTGTACATGAGGATGCCGCCGTACCAGAGCGCCGCGATCCAGGGAAAAATACCGGCTGAAAATATCGTGAATAGAAGCCAGGTGTCCTCCCATGCTCAATCGCGCGTGTAGCGCATGGGGAGAAGGAACACTTCGTTCACTACGCCCGCCAGGACTCCCAGGAGAATGCCGAAAAGGAATTGTTCTTGCATGGGTAAGCTGTGGCCTGCATGGCCGAAGCGTTAATCACCGGGGCGGGCAGAATCCCAAGTGGCTGCCCTCAACCACCCCGACGAGTCTGGGGTGCCCTTTCCCAGAGCAAGAGGGCCGGAGTCCTGACTCGTTTACGAAGCTCCGCCGTTGGCCAGGTTGTCAGTTGCCACCTTGTACCGCGCCGCGGTCTCGCAAATCTCCCGCCACGTCTGATCGTCCAGAGGAATGCCGTTCTTTTCTCGCCGAGCGCGCTCGCGCCGCTCCGGTTCGCCCGGAATCATGATTTCACTAAAGCCCGGGGCCAGCTTGCTGCTCTTGACATAGGCTTCGAGTTGGTCGACCTCCGTATCGAACAGGGTGCGGTCCCGGAAGCGAGCGATGTCTATCACCACGGCGAGAAAGCTGTTGGCGACGCGCGTGGCCTCCGGGCGGCTCAAACCCGCGCCGGAGAGCCCGCCGGCAAGAATGTCGCCGAGGAGCGCCAAGGCAAAACCTTTGTGACCAGCCATGGGAAGAAGCGCCCCTTGCGGCGGCCCGAAGAAATCGGCGGGATTGGTTGTCGGCTTCCCTTCGGAGTCAATGACGCAGTTGGGCGGAATCGATTTCTTGCTGTTGAACGCCACTTGAATCTTGCCCCCCGCAATAGCGCAGGTCGAGATATCTACCAGAATCGGCTCACCGGACGCGCGCGGAACGGCCATGGCGATGGGGTTGGCGGAAAGCCGACGCTCGCTGCCGCCCCAGGGAGCCACGATGCGTCCGGCGCCGTGAGTATTCACAAACATCACCGCCGCCATGCCGCGTTGCGCCGCACGCAGAACAAAGTCTCCCGCGCGGCCGAGATGACAGCACTGGCGCACCGAAACCGTCCCGACGCCCGCGCGCGAAGCCTTCTGGATGGCGACCTCCATGGCTTCCATCGCCACCACCTGGCCCCAACCCCAGTTCCCGTCGATGACGGCGAAGGCATCGCTTTCGTGGTCGATGCGAATATGGGCGCCAATATTAATAAGCCCCTTTTCCATCCAGGCGACGTATTCCGCAATGCGCACCACGCCGTGCGAATCGTGGCCGTCGAGATTGGCTTCGACGAGGGCGTCGCCGACGATGCGCGATTCCTGCGCCGTGGCGCCCGCCGCCGCGAAGATGTCGCCAGCGAGCTGTCGCAATTTTGCATGTTCAATATCGGGCATGAGTTCCTTTCACAGAGGACGCGCCAGGGCTCGGACAGGAGACCCGTCCCGGCCCACAATCTTGAGCGGCAGGACGATCAATTCGAAGACCTCCTGCGGAATCGCGTCCAGATTTCTCAAGTTTTCCACGATGACCACGTCATTCCCCAGCAGCACGAGGTGGGCGGGAAAAGGCGGCAAGTCGACTGACGGCGTGTCGAGGCTCACCAGGTGCACGTCCGAGTCTACCAGAAACCGCGCGGACAAACGGCTTCGCGCCCTCCGCGCGGATGGCGTGGACGCATTCGTAGGTTGTGCGCGAGTCGAGCGAGCTGTGCTGCAGGTCGAGAAAGATCCACTCCCAACCTTGCTGGGCAAGATAGCGCGAGACCGCCGGCGAGGGCGTGAGCTGCCACATGCCGAATGTGGTCCGGTCACGTCGGGAAGAGGAGGGCACTCTTTTCACAGGTTAATGAGGATCTTGCCTTGCTAGTACTTGATGACGTAAGTCCTCGTTACAATGATGCTGGAAGGGCGGGACTTCAGTCCCGCCGAATTGGCCCCCTCACCCGGCCTTCGGCCACCCTCTCCCCCAATTCAGGGGGAGAGGGGCTGGGGTGAGGGGGAGGCACCAAGCTCGGCAGGGTTGAAACCCTGCCCTTCTGAACACCTTATTCTGACGCGGAGTTGCGTCACCAAGTACTAGTAAACCGAGGCGATTGAAGGATGATAGTTAGGGGAGGGTCTCTCTCTTCTCTCGGACTATTTGTCTTCTTGGCATTAGAAGCTCTGCCCGCACAGGGGCCGAAGGCGCTTGGCGCCGAGTTGAAGCCCGCGACCAGCGAGGCTTTCGAGCGTTACGCGCGCGCCACCGAGGCGCGCATTGACCGCGAACTCGCCCGCCCCGACGCCTTCCTCTACACCGAAGGCCTTCCGGCTCCACGGCGCGACGCGGTGCGAGCCATGCTGAAGCGCGGTGAGGTTTACATGGAGCGCCTCCAGATGCGCGACTCCTCCAGCAAGGACATGAAAGCTCCTGACGCCCTCATCCACCATTGGCTCGGCGCCGCCTTCATTCCCTGCGTGACCTTGCAACAAACGCTCGAGCTGGTTCAGGACTACGACCGCCACCAGGATATTTACAAACCCGAAGTTGTGCGCTCCAAGCTCGTCAGCCGCAAAGGCCCTGATTTCAAAATCTTCTACCGTTTGAGAAAGAAGAAAGTCCGAACGGTAACCCTCAATACCGACCACGAAGTCCACTACACCCTGCTCAGCGCCCAGCGCACCGTAAGCCGTTCGTACACAACAAGAATCCAGCAAGTCTCAGACGCCGACACGCCCCAGGAACACGAAGAGCCAGTCGGCAAAGATAGCGGCTACCTGTGGCGGCTTTATTCCTACTGGCGCTTTGAGGAGAGGGACGGCGGCGTCTATATCGAATGCGAATCGATTTCCCTTACTCGCGACATTCCGTTTGGCTTCGGCTGGCTCGTCAAGCCATTCGTAATGGACATTCCCGAGGAATCGCTCCAGATGACCATGGGCTCGACGCGCCGCGCGCTGCTGGCCAACGTCTCGGAGTCCTGCAAGCAGCAAGCTGAAGGCGAGTGAGGTTTTCCCACTTCTCAATTTTCAAGTTTTGGATGAATCGCGGCGGAAAAAAACCCCGGCTCCCGGGATTGCTCCCGGGAGCCGGCGGTGCAGACTCTGGATTATTGGCAGCCAGAGAAAACCAGGACAGTTCCCGCGTCCGTGGTGTTACCCGGAGTCACGGTGAGCCCACTGATGCGCGCCGGACTCGGTACCGAAGTCGTGCAGTCCGGGGCCAGTCCTTCGAGGTCGTAGTTGACCGGATCCCCGGCCGGTGCGGTGTAAGCAATCGATCCGCTCGAGAACACGCCCACCTGGGGGTTGCCGCTCGGTAGAGGCAGCGAGTAGTTGTAACAAAGCGTTCCCGCCGGGCACGGTGGGTTCGCGGGATTCGGCGTGTCCGTCGTGGTGAACGTCGGGGGATGCGTCAGCGCCCCGAACACGGGAATGGTCAACCACGTCGCGGAGCCGCCCGAAGGCGTTACCTGCTGCATTGCCGAGAGCGTCACGTCGGCAGCGAGCGCGCCACCCGAGCCCGCACTCGTAACTTGTCCGGTGATGGTGGCGGGCAATATCGGCGCCGCGCCCACCGGAACGAGAGAGACCGCGTTGGTTCCACTCAAATTCGTTCCCACGGGAACGCCAAAAATCGCGGTCGAGTGGAACGTGACATCCTGCCCCACGCTTGGGACGAGCCACGCTGAAGCAACCAGATTAAACGTGCCGTCGGATTCGAGCGGGCAGAACGTGAAGGCGCCGTCCGACGCCGTGGTGGTCGAGCGGACGACGCGGAGCACCGTGCTGTCGTTCGGGTCGGGCTGCTCGAGCAGGACCGGAGCGCCTCCGACTCCGGCATTCGAGTTCGATGAATCGACAACATGGCCGGAGATCAGATTAGTGGTGGCTGAGACCACGCCCGCGCGAAGCGTGGGCTTGAGCCGATACGCGCTGTTACCCTGGCGCAGGATGGACGAGCACGCGTCGAAGTCGATATTGATGTCGGCGGCTTGCCCGGCCTCAAGGTCAAGTCCGCCTCCGGCGATCTGCCCGGGCGGAACTTTGAGACCGGTTTGCGCCTCGCTCGGCAGGAGCAGTGTCTGCGCCGTGCCGTTCATCGGCACCACGCAATTGAACGCGCTCGCGCCGCACTGGTTGTCCGCAGGACCTGACGCGGCGTTATTCGCCAGCAAGTAAAGGCGAATCTGCTGATACTTGCCCACGGGCAGACCGTTTGCTTGCCCCAATGATTGGCTCAAAATGCACGTCCCCGCGCCCGGCAGGTGTAGCAAGTCAATCTGCTTGGGTGCGGCAGTCAGGTCTGCAAGCGTCTGCCACCCGCTGGCACTTTCGTCGGCCGTGCTGGAAATGTGGGCGGTCACTTTGGTGACAGTCACGTATACATGATCGTAAACCGCCGAGCAGGCTGGCGGGTCACTGATCGTGGTTCGGACTACTCCCGTCACTGCCGGAGCTTGTGTGGTCGTTGTGCTTCCGCAACTGACCAACAATGCCGCGGCCAGTAGCGCTCCGGTCGCGGCGAGAATGTGTGTTGAAAAATGGGGACTTCCAATTTTCATACCTACCTCCACTAGTATTGTGAAACCTCCAACCCCGCCTCTGCTAGATTCTCAAAACTAGTTTAGCACGCAAGAGGCCAAATAAAGATTCTTCGTAACAGATTGAAATATCATGGTTTGGGTAAATGACTCGCTGCGAGAAGCTGGAAAAACATGCTGGGAAGTATGTATTTTCGGCCTCAGGAAGTGAAAGATTTTGTCACTGTTCTCCTTATTCTCTTCCCCCCTGCGAGCCTTCCAGACGGTCGCACGCCCATCGCGCACCGGCGGGGCGAGCGCCCTTACTGTTCGATGCACGTCTGTGATAAAGTTTGCCAGACCAAAGAGACTTTCGGCAGTCCATCGACTTTATCAGTTTGTGAACAGGTTTCGTTTAAGGATGGGAGCGATGAAACACAGAATACTTCCCACGGTGCTTGGGGTTGCATGCTTTGGCTTGGCGGCGGTGGCCGGTTTCGCGCGGGAGGGCTGGAAACCCTTGTTTAACGGCAAGGATCTTTCCGGCTGGCGGGCCTACGGGAACGAAAAGTGGACGGTCGAAAACGGCTCCATTTTGGGCGAAGCCGTCACCGACAAGTACGGGTACCTTGTGACGGAAAATACCTACCGCGACTTCGAGCTCCGCGTGAAATTCAAGTGTGATGCCGCCGGCAACTACGGCCTCTTCTTCCGCTCGCGCATGAAGGGAGAAGGCAAGTGGGGGCCGGACATCGAGGGCCTACAGGCGGAAATCGACCCGTCGCGCGACACGGCCGGGATTTATGAAAGCGCCGGGCGCGAATGGCTGGCCAAGCCGACACCGGAGGCTCTGAAAATCTTCAAGCCTTTCGATTGGAACGAGCTCGAAGTTGTGGCGAAGGGCGGCCACCTCACAACCCGTCTGAACGGCAAAACCATCGTGGATTACCAGGACCCGGCGCCGCGCTTTCATGACGGGGTCATCGGGCTGCAGCTTCACAGTGGCGGCGGGATGAAGATTCATTTTAGAGACATCGAGATCAAGGTGTTGGAAAAGTAGAAGTCCCGGTCGCGCCATACTTCCTCCAGGAGGATTGGTTGATGCGCAAAAGGAAGAACCACACCATGAACCGTCGCGAGTTTCTGGGCGCCTCGGCGGCCGCCAGCGGCATCATGATCTTCAAACCCGAGCTGGTGCACGGCACCGAAGCAAATTCCGCCGTGCGCATTGGACTCCTTGGTTGTGGGGGGCGCGGCACGACGGTGGCGAGCGGTTTCATCGAAAACACCGGCGCCCGAATCACCGCCCTCGCCGACCTATTCTCGGACCAAATGGAAGCAGCGCAAAAGGACCTCAACGCTAAAATGGAGGCGAAAGGACTTGCCCCTATCGACCCGTCGCAGATCATTAAGGGCCCCAATGCTTTCCAGGAGATCGCCGCGTCGAAAGAAGTGGACGCCATCCTGATTGCCACTCCTCCTTATTTTCATCCCGCGCACCTCGAGGCCATCGTCGCGGCGGGCAAGCACGTTTATTGCGAGAAGCCCGTGGCGATTGACGTGCCCGGCGCAAAGCGGGCGATGGAAGCGGGAAAGAAGGCCCGCGGCAGGCTCAGCCTCGCCGTGGGATTTCAGATTCGAAAGGCGCCGCCCTTTGTGGAACTGATGCGTCGCATTCATGGCGGCGCGCTCGGCAAGATTGGCTGCGGACTCGCCTATTACTATTGCCCGAAAATCAGCCGCCCCGACTGGCCCGGCGCTTCCGCAGAAGTGAAGCGCTTCCGGAACTGGGTCTGGGACCGGCGGCTTTCCGGCGACATCATCGTCGAGCAGAATATCCACGTGATCGACATCTGCAACTGGGCCTTGCAGGCGCATCCGATCAGGGCCGTAGGCGCGGGCAGCCGCAAGCTGCGCGACGATTCGGGAGATTGCTACGATAACTTCAACGTGGTCTTCACGTACCCGGGCGACATTCAGATGAGCTTCGGTTCAACCCAGTTCGACAAGCACGCCTTCGACGCGAGCGTGCGCCTCTACGGCACGCGCGGCAGTTGCGAAGCTCATTACGACCATCGCATGAGCATCGCCGGAGACGAGAAGTGGGACGCGGGGCTCGGCCCGGCCCAGCATGAGGGACAGTTCTCCGCCGCCGGATCGTTCCGCGGTGCGCTCGACCAGGCCGATCCCGAAAAACAGAAGTCATTCGTCGAGAGCATCACGAGCGGGAATTTCCTTAACGAAGCCGCGGCCGGCGCCGAATCCGCCTTGAGCGCTATGCTCGGCCGCAACGCCGCCTACTCGGGAAAAGCGCTGACCTGGGACACGCTGATGAAGTCCAACGAAATCTACGACCCGAAAATCAACCTCGCCAACATGAGCTAGTGCCGTTCCAACTCTTTGCGACTCGTCGATGTGAGCCCATTTGCAGGTCGATGTTGAGCAAGGCAGAGGTGGAAAAAATAGCTGGATGAAGCCGGAACGGTACCAGCACGGAGGTCTCGATGCCACACTCAACCTCGCGCCGCGAATTTCTCAAAACTTCCCTGCTCACAGCTGGCGCGGCCGCCGCCCCCGCGCTGGCCGCAGTGAACGCTCGGCCGGCGAGCAAAGAAACGATGACTCCCGGGCTTGTCTGGGGGATGCTGCCGGAAAATCTCAGCATTGCGGACCGCTTCAAGCTCGCCGCTGACGCCGGATTTCGCACCGTGGAGGCCTACACGACTGAAGACAACAAGATTGCCGAGGAGATCAAGCGGGCCGCGGAGAACAGCGAAATCCGGATTACTTCTGTCATGAACCAGGCGCACTGGAAGTATCCACTCTCCTCCGCGGACCCGGAGGTGGTGAAAACGAGCATGGATGGCATGCGCAGGTCGCTGCACAACGCCAAGCTCTGGGGCGCGGAGGTTGTGCTGCTGGTGCCCGCCGTCGTCAACGCCGAGACCCGCTACCAGGACGCCTGGACGCGCTCGCAAAAGCAGATCCGAGAGTTGATTCCCCTTGCCGCCGAACTCAAAGTCATTATTGCCGTCGAGGAGGTCTGGAATAAGTTCCTCCTGAGCCCTCTGGAATTCGCCCGTTACGTGGACGAGTATGAGAGCCCCTGGGTGAGGGCCTACTTCGACGTCGGTAACGTGGTCATCTCCGGCTATCCGCAGGACTGGATTCGTACCCTGGGTCGGCGCATCGTCAAGGTTCATCTGAAGGATTTCAAGATGGGGAAAGGCTGGAATCCCATTACCGCCAATTTCGTCAACCTCGGGGAAGGCGACATCGATTGGCCGCAGGTGCGCGCGGCGCTGGCCGAGGTTGACTACACGGGCGTCGTCACCGCCGAACTTGCGGGCGGCGACCTCGCCTATCTCACCGATGTCCGCAAGCGCATCGAGCGCCTCGTACTCGGATGGTCATAGTCACGGCCTGCCTGCTTTCCAGGACCCTCTTCAATTCCCAGCCCGCTTTGACATACACTTTACGTCCCCCTGGCTATGGCGCTGCTACTGTTCACGACAACTCTGTTCCTCAGTGCGACACTGCTCTTCCTGCTCGAGCCGATGTTCGCCAAAATGGCCCTGCCGGTTCTGGGGGGCTCGGCCGCCGTGTGGATTACCTGCATGGCCTTCTTCCAAGCGTGCCTGCTGGGCGGGTACGCCTTCGCGCATGGGCTCGCCGGCCGATGGTCGGCCAAGTGGCGCCCTGCACTGCTACTGCCACTGCTCTTTCTGCCGTTGCTACTGCTGCCCATCAGGCTTCCAGAAACTCGGCCACTTTTGGCCGCAATGCACCCGATCGAAGCTCTCCTTCGGATTTTGCTCATCTCGGTGGGTCTTCCCTTTCTTCTCGTTTCAACCCTCAACCCCACGCTTCAGGCCTGGTTCGCCTCGACCGGGCACCGCCACGCGAAAGACCCTTACTTTCTCTACGCGGCGAGCAATGCCGGAAGCATGGTCGGATTGATCGGTTATCCCATTTTCATTGAGCCTTACTTTCGCCTCGCTGATCAAAACCGAATCTGGTCGTGGGGCTACTGCTTCCTCGTGGCGCTCGTGTTCTGCTGCGCGTTGATATTGTGGCGCTCGCCGGGCACCCTTCCAAGGAACCTGAATTCCGTGACAACGGATGCTACTCTGCCTGTCGCCGCTGACGACCCGGCCTCCGCGCCAACCAGCATGCGGCGGGCGCGCTGGGTCGCCTTGTCCTTCGTGCCCTCGAGTCTCATGCTGGGAGTCACCACCAGCCTGACTGCCGACATTCCCCCGATTCCCCTCTTCTGGGTCGTCCCCCTGGCGCTTTACCTGCTCACCTTCATTCTGGTCTTCGCGCGGAAGCGCCTCGTGCCGCATGAGGTGCTGGTTCGCCGCCTGCCGTTCGTGATTCTGGTCGCCGCGGTCCCGATCGTCCTCCGAGCCGAACTCCCACTCTGGATGGTTATCTTGCTGAATCTTGCGGCGCTCTTTGTGACGGCGATGGTCTGTCATGGCGAGCTGGCAAAGAGCCGGCCCTACACGCGCCATCTGACCGAATTCTACCTGTGGCTGGCGGCAGGAGGCCTGGCGGGAGGCGTGTTCAACGGACTCGTTGCCCCGTCGGTGTTCAGGCATGTCGCGGAATACCCGATCGCGCTGGTTCTCGCAGCGATGTTATGCCCCGCCATCAGCCCTCCGGAACGTGACCCCGCCGATCGCCGATTGGATTTTGGGTTACCGATGGCGTTGGGGGTGGCGCTGGCTGCGGCAATCTGGGCCTTCAGCGCCGCGGGCTTGGCTCAGACTCCTTTCTTCCTGGTTTTCGGGTTCGGGCCTGCAATTTTGGTTTGTTTCAGCTTCTCACGGCGCCCGTTGCGATATGGAGTGGGGCTCGCAGCGCTATTTCTC
>JACQNR010000098.1 GCA_016202975.1 Acidobacteriota bacterium | reverse complement strand
GGACCATTACAGGGCGTATGGTGGGCCCAGGCCCCCTCCCAACCTTCACCAGGGTATAGATGACAGGTTTCTAGGCAAGACTTCGGTTATCCTCCACTGCCACCAAGGAAAGTGGATTACGTTGCAGGGAGCGGATTAATCTCTGACCAGAACGTCGTCAATAAAGGATCTCATGAAGCTGCTCAGGAGGTAAAGGTGAGGCGACTACGGATTTTGTTGTGCGGGGTCATTTTATGTTCCGGTCTGGCCACTTCCATATCGGCGCAAGAATCTTTTCCACGAAAGATGGACGACCTGAACTGGATGGAATTTCGCGAGATCGTCCCCGCCAAAGTGAAAACCGTCCTGCTGACAACAGGGACGCTCGAACCTCACGGGGTCGTGAACAACGGCGCGGACAATCTGGCGCCAGCGAAGATTGCGGAAGCTGTCGCGCCCCAGGTCAACGCCCTCATCGCGCCGCACATCCCTTACGGGGTGACGGGTTCGATGGCCCCTTATCCAGGAGCGACACACATTCCCGCGGAAGTCTACGTACCTTACGTCCGAGCAGTCCTGGTCGGGCTTACCCGCAACGGCTTCAAAAACATTGTCATCATCAATGGGCACGGCGGACCGCAAGCAGATCTGCTCAACAAGATTGCGCAAGACGTCGCCATCGAATATCGAGTCAATACCCTTGTCGTGCACTGGTGGGGCGCGTGTTCCGATGTAACGCAGGAAGTGTTCGGCAACGCCGGCGGACACGCCGGGGAGAACGAGACGGCCTTCATACAAGCCATCAACCCGAAGCTGGTCAAGAAGGAACGCTACTCAGACGCGCTAGGCTCCCCGAACGCCCCGCCCGCTGCGTACTCGGCGACGCCTGCCCCCTCATCCATTGGACTTTATAAGAGTGGTGAGGGCATGCCTCACGATTTCGACCAGAAGAAGGCGGACGACTACTTCCGCCGCGTTAACGGGTGTGTCACCAGACTGCTCCAGGACACCCTTCGACGATGGCACGAAGGGGGACTCGACTAGGTTTGTATCGCGGGTGAAGGCGCGCGGCGGGTGCGCAGCAGAGCCCCCCAGCGGGGAACGTCGGTCAACCACGCCTTCCGCGGGACAGGAAGACTGGCGCGACTGTGTCTTGAGGCGAACCACCCAGGCTGCTCAGGATAATGTTTTGCAATTGTCCCCCCAAGTGGCATATATTCGCGAGTGGAGGGTAACTCGAAGTCCGCCGTGGGCGGGTTCGCGCCAGTGTTCTTTTCGGTGGTTGACGTAACATGGGAGGCTCCATGCACAGGCTTTTGGTTGCCTGTTCCGCAATGTTGTTGACTCTGATTCTGGCGTGCGCCCTGTTGGGGCAGGACTTCAAGTTCGAGTCCAATCAAATCAAGGAGCGCCAGAAGGCGGAGATGAAGGCGCTCAAGCTCAAGCACAAGTACGCCCAGGATTCGTTGAAAGGCCAGACGATTCCCAAATCCATGCGAATCCAGATGCAAAATGAGATGAAGCGTGAGGAAAGGACACTCCGCCAAAAGCACCGGGATGAGCTTGAGACGCTGCAGGACCGGCAGCGCGTGATGAAGGAATCGCAAGGCAAATAGGCCGTTCTTACCCGAAGGTTGTTTTGACGGGCGGGAAACGAACTTACCCTTCGGCGAGTTTGCCATGAAGATCCGGGTCTGTCTGTGGATGTTAGTTCTCCTGGCGGTCCCAGTTGCCGGGGCTCAGGATTCCGCCTCGGCGCAGGAGCCGGCGAATCCTCCGGCCAGCCAGCAGGAACCTTCCCAGAAGCCGGCACCGAGGCGTCCAACACTCGGTCCCACGCCACCGACGCTTCAAGGGCCGAAGACATTCAACACGACCGATCCGCGGCGGCTGGTTCGCGTCAAGAAGATATACGTCGAGCGGATGGAAAACGGGCTCCAGGAGAAACTCATTGTCGACTTGGCCAAGATTCAACGCTTCAGTCTGGTGAACGATTATAGTGAGGCGGACGCCGTCTTGCGGGGAACCTGTCTGGACATGCGCCGGCTGAAAACGTTGCGTTCCGAAGTTTATCTGAACGAGGTAAAGGGCGCTTCGATCTGGCAAGAC
The DNA here is from genome assembly GCA_016202975.1 of Acidobacteriota bacterium. Lineage (GTDB taxonomy): Bacteria > Acidobacteriota > Terriglobia > UBA7540 > UBA7540 > JACQNR01. The sequence goes on along the minus strand of JACQNR010000098.1, from coordinate 9,920 downwards.
AACGTTCGCCGGCCCATCAATCCGCCGTCCGTGGAAGTTGCAGTGGCGGAATCTGCCAAATTGATCGCGGCGCATCTGGTGGAAAGTCTGGTCGAGGCCGAGCGGCACTAAACGCGAAACTCGCCGCCGGTTTTTCTTCGCGTATTCCTCAAACACTCAAGGGCTAAACGTCAAACGCGTGCAGAGGAGGGAGATTCTGCAGGAACTCATGCCGTCCCGCAACTTGACATTCCAGACATTTTTACCCGGATGTGAGAAGGGTGAAGCCGATTCCTGGCGAGCCTTCCTCACCAATTACAATCCCATCGTTTTCCGGCTGCTTGATGTCTACGCCCCGCAGATGGGCGAGGAGGCCGGAAAATCCCTCTGGCGTGATGCTCTGCAGGCCCTCTCGGCCGAGAATTTCCACCGCCTTCGCGGGTTCGACCATCAGGCCGAGCGTGAGTTTCTGATCGACCTCAAGGGTTTTGTTCTCGACCTCGCGCTGCAAAGGTTCGGAGGAGCGCCCGGCGATGCGTCCCAAATCATCGATCACGTCCGCAGCCGCATCGAAGGCCGCCCCATGGCCCATCAGGAAATTATTCTGCTGAATCTGGGTGGCTATTCCCCCGAGGCGCTGGAAAAGGTGCTCGTCCTGCCACCCACGCTCGTCGCAAAGGCACTGGAGTCCTCCGTCGGCGCAGAACCCGCTCCGAGCGGCTTGGGCTCCGCACGATCCGCGATCACCTGGCTCGAATTTTTACACGAGGTCCACGCGGAGCGCACGCCCGATTGCCCTCCCCGCCGCATTTTTGTCAGGATTTTGGACGGCCAGGTTTCGTGGTATGACAAGACTCCGGCCGAAAAGCATATGACGCGCTGCCTGCACTGCCTCGAGGTATGGGCGTCGCTTCGCGAGGTCGACTCCTTGCGGCGTGAGACCGCTCCTTTGCCTGACGACGAACTCTCAGAGTACTTGTCCGCACTTCCCATAGCGACGGCCACGGCAGCGCGCGCCTCCTGGATGGGAAAGCTGCTCGGCCGTTGAACCCTTGTCGGAATGCGCATACGGAATTACCGCCCGGCCGACCTTCAAACCTTATATAAGATTGACCAGGTCTGTTTCCCGCCCGGAATCGCCTACCCCAAGAGCGAGTTGATGCGTTTTATCACCGAACGGAACTCCCGCACATGGGTCGCAGAATCCGGTGACGACATCATCGGGTTCTTGATCGCGTCTCTCGAGGCGGAGGACACCGCTCACATCGTGACCATTGATGTGGTCGCGTCATCGCGACGAAAAGGGGTAGGCAAGGCCTTAATGGGCGCGGCAGAGGATTGGGCGAGAGAGCAACGTGCGACGGTCCTCTACCTCGAAACCGCCGAGGGCAATATCGCGGCGCAACGATTTTATCGGGCGCGCGGATATCTCAAAGTGGAGAAGGTCGTGGGGTACTATTCGAACGGCGCTGCGGCGTGGGTGATGGCGAAACGTCTTCATGATGATTCCTGAACGGCGAGCGGTCGGCTGAAAAAGGTATAACCAACTACCAAGGACCGGCTACTGCTATAATCCCCGTGCCCAGTCCCCTTACGAGGCGCCGATGCCCAACAAACTAACCCCTGCCAATTTCAAGACGATCGGCGTTTGCGCCCTGATCGCGGCTGCATCGCTGGTCATCGGCCTCAAATATTTCTCGCGCGCCTTCCCCGAGGCTGCCATCGAATTCCGCGTCAATCGCGAGGACTCCCAGCCTTTCGCGCAGAAATTTCTGGAAGGGCGGGGGATCCGCGTGGAGGGCTACCACCACGTTGCAGTGTTTAGTTATGACGACTCGGCGAAAGTTTACATGGAGCGGACTCTGGGCCTCGATCGCATGAACGAACTGACGCGCGGGCCCGTGCACCTGTGGCGCTGGACGCACCGCTGGTTCAAGCCGCAGCAGCAGGAGGAATTCGCGGTGTCCGTCACCCCCACCGGGCAGGTGGTGGGATTCCGTCACACCATTCCTGAAGCCGCCCCGGGGGCGACCCTCGATGGTCCTGCTGCGCAGGCCCTAGCGGAGAAATTTCTTGTAGAAGTCATGGGCCGGAATCTGGGCAGTCTGGAGTTCGTCGAAGGGAAGGATTACCAGCGCCCGGCGCGCGGCGATCACGACTTCACCTGGAAGCAGAAGAACGTCGATCTCGGCGAAGGCCAGTGGCGCATTGAAGTGGACGTGGCGGGCGACCAAGTTTCGGGTTACCACGAGTTCGTCAAGATACCCGACCAGTGGTCGCGCGACTACAGCCGACTGCGCTCGCGCAATGACGTCGCCCAGCAGGCGGCGGAAGTTCTGTTCGCCCTGCTCACGATTGCGATGATCGTGATCCTCGTGCGCCGCCTGCGCGACCGGGACGTTCCCCTTAAGTTGGCCTTCGTTCTCGGTGGCGTCGGCGCGGCTCTCTATTTCCTCGGCCAGCTTAACAACTTCCCCATGGCGGTGTTCGGCTATCCGACCACGGATTCCTACAGTAGTTTCTTTGCGAATTATCTGCGCAACAGCGTGCTCGCGGCTCTGGGCGTGGCAACCTGGATCTTCATCCTGACGGCGAGCGCCGAGCCCGTTTACCGGGCCGCTTATCCCAGCCTTCCTTCGCTGCGGCGCGGACTGGGTTGGCAGGGTGTGCGCTCCCGTTCGTTTTTTATCAACAACGTTGTGGGGATCACCCTCACCTGTTTCTTTTTCGCTTACCAGACGGTGTTTTACCTCGCGGCAGGCAAGCTGGGTGCCTGGTCTCCCGCGGAAGTGAATTATTCCGACTTGCTCAGCACAAAGATTCCCTGGGTCTGGGTCCTTTTTATCGGCTTTCTCCCCGCCGTTTCCGAGGAACTGCAGTTCCGGGCCTTCGCCATCCCCTTCCTCCAGCGAATATTCCGCCATAAGGCAGTTGCTGTAGTGCTGGCGGCATTTATCTGGGGCTTTCTCCACTCCAACTATCCGAGCCAGCCCTTCTTCATCCGTGGCATTGAAGTGGGTTTGGGAGGAATCATTATCGGCCTGGTCATGCTGCGGTTTGGAGTGATCGGGACTCTCATCTGGCACTACTCGGTGGATGCCATTTATACGGCATTCCTTCTCCTCCGCTCCTCGGATTCCTACTTATTGGTTTCCGGCGCGATCACAGCGGGAATCATGCTGGTGCCGCTCGTCGTATCCCTAATTGCGTACCTCCGGGTTGGGACTTTTTCCGACGATTCGGCCCTGACGAACGAAAGTGTCGGAACTCTCCGCGCACCCGCGTCCGAGGCAGCAGCGGAAACTCCGCGCCCGCTCGTTTACGACCCTCTCAACCGATCGCGCCTGATTCTCGGCGGAGCCCTGATCGCAATCTTTTTGGCTCTCGCTCTTCTGCCGGTCGAACGTTTTGGGAAGGACACGCCGGTCGCCACGACGCGCCGCGAGGCTCTGCGTTTGGCGGACGAATCCCTTCGCCAGCGCGGGGTCGACCCCGCTTCCTATCGCAGCCTGGCCTGGCCGTCGGTCAACGTGGACTATTCGGCGGTGAAGTACATCCAGCAGCGCCGCACGATTGCTGAAACCGAACGCATCTACCGTCAAGCCACGCAGCTCCTGGTGTGGCCCGTGCGGTACTTCCGGCCGCTCGAGAAGCAGGAGCAATGGGTCTACGTCGATGCCACCGAGCCCCGCGTGATTTCCTATGGGCAAGTCGTCGCTGAGGACGCCCCTGGAGCATCCTTGTCGCTGGAGGAGGCGCAAAAACGTGCGGAAGAAGTTCTTGTCCAGCGAGGATATCACCTCGAAGATTTTGTGCTGAAGGAAAAGCTCGACACCAAACGCAAGGCGCGAGTCGACTGGATGTTCGAATGGGAAGTCAAGCCCGGCGGGCCCGGCGCCGCGCTGACCGTGGACGACGCTCATTTCCGAGTCCGCGTGGATCTCGCGGGCGACCAGTTTGTGGGTCTCTCGCGCTTTTTCAAGCTGCCGGAAGAGTGGGAGCGCGAGCAGAGCGCTAGGACGCTCGCGAATGTTCTCCTTTATGGCTGCTCCTCGCTTCTCGCCATGCTCGTCACAGGAGGCCTGCTGATCCTTTTCGTGCACCAGGTGCGCGCCGGTGCAATTCGCTGGCGTGCGGCGGCGAAAGTGGCAGGCGTGGCCTTGGCTGCTATCGTGCTTGCCGAGCTTAACCAATTTCCACAGATCACCCAGTCTTATGACACGTCCAAGTCCATGTCGACTTTCTGGTTTCAAACACTTGCGACGAATATAGTGGGGCCGGTCGCAGCGGCGCTGGGCATCTGGGTGCTGGTGGGGTTCGCGGCGAGCCTCTTTCCGGACTGCTGGCGAGTGTTTCAGGGCCCGGCACGACGGATCTGGAGAAGAGACGCGGCGCTTGCCATCGTCGTGCTCCTGGCCGTTTCGTTCGGCACTGGACGCCTGACGTCGTTTTTCTTCAGCCGGTTTCACGAGGTCGCGCCGGTCCGCATCGACATCAATGCGGACCTGCTTGGCTCGTGGCTTCCCGGTGCGGGATTTTTCATCCGTGGACTTATTTACGCTCTGGTCCTCGCCGCAACCGCGGCGCTGGTTATGTATTTTGTCGAGTTGGGCCTCAAGACACGCCGCTGGTGGATTTGGATGTCGGCGGCGCTGCTCCTTGTCAGCCTGGGGCCATCAGGTGCCCATTCGTCAGGAGAATTTTTGGTGGCATGGACGGCGAGTGCCGCGAGGTTGCTGGTGACGATTGCTGTCGTTGCCCTCTTTTTCCGCAACAATGTTGCGGCCTATCTGGGCGCGGCGTTTTGCGTCATCGTCGCGTCTCCGCTCATATCATTGCTCGGCCAGCCCGCGGCTTTCTTCAAGTGGAACGGGGCGCTGCTGGGTGTGGGGACCGCGGGCTTTCTCGCTTGGCTGCTCTGGGGGACAGGAGAGCAAGCCGTCGAATCAGAGTCCGTACCGGAAGTTAGTTAAATCTGCCCGTGGCAGCGAACGATGCCTTTTTCTTGACATTGAGTTTTGGAGTGAGTAGGCTCCCGCCGTTGAATGCATCAATCGATTGGAACGGGGGGAGATAAAGTAAAATGGGATTCCGCTGGAAAATTTCGCTCGCTGTCCTGTTAATGACTTTGAGTTTCCTGACCGCTCTTTTTGCCAAGGACCATCCCCTCATCAAGCCGTATCCGGGGTCGACGGGGGGCATTTCATCGGAGCGCGAGTTCGACGAGTATGAACTGATCACCGGGCCCATCAAGGACCAGAAGCTTACGAAATCGCAACACCTGGAGGGGAAAGTCATCGAGATTCGTTACGGGACGCCGGCGGGGCGATCCGTCTTGGAGATTTACCGTAATTACGAGGCGGCACTGAAGCAGGCCGGCTTTGAAACCCTGTTCGCCTGCAAAGCCGCCGAATGCGGCACCGGCTGGGTGCGGGTAAAAGGCCTTGACGACATATTTGCCGGGGATGAAAACACGCGCGTGCTGAGCGCCAAGCTGTCGAGGCCGGAGGGTGACGTCTACGTGGCGCTGCACATGCCCGCCAGCGGCGGCAAGACTATTATCAACATTATCGAGGTCAAGCCGATGCAGACCGGCATGGTTGCGGTGAACGCCGCAGCTCTGGCGAGTGATATCACCCGTACGGGCCACGTGGCGGTGTACGGCATCTACTTCGATACGGGCAAGGCCGACATCAAGCCGGCATCCGATCCAGTGCTGGCTGAGATCGCCAAGCTGCTGAAGGAAAACGCCACGCTCAAGTTGCACGTGGTCGGGCACACGGACAACGTCGGCGCGATGGCTATGAACCTGGACCTCTCGAAACGCCGCGCGGCGGCCGTCGTGACCGCGCTCACCACGAAGCATGGAGTAGCTGCCGCGCGCCTGCATGCGGAGGGTGTCGGCCCATTTTCGCCGGTGGCCACCAACAAAACTGAAGAAGGCCGCGCCAAGAACCGGCGCGTCGAACTCGTTGAGCAATAGCTGGCTTTGGTCGCATGCGCTGTGTGGCTCAGCGATTGTCCGCGCGTAGGCGCAAAAGCCCGCGAGGCCGACCAAGAGGTGACTTGTGGGCAAATACGATTTGGGGATCGTATTGGATCGGCCCGAGGCAACGTTCGTGCCCGGCGAGCGGATCACGGGTCGCGTCGAAGTGGATGTGCATGAAGACTGCCAGTGCAAGGGGTTATGGGTGGATTGTGTCTGGAAAGCCTCGGGCGGAGGCATCGGCGACGCAGGGAAGGTCGGGCAGCAAAACCTTTTTGCCGGCCTGTGGCGGGCTGGCCAGGAAGCTCGTTATCCATTCGAGTTCATTGCGCCGCCGGGTCCTCTGTCTTACGACGGCAAGAGGTTTGTCATCCATTGGCACCTTTCCGCGTCCGCTTTAGTGAGCTTGATCAATCCCGTCATCGAAGAACGATTTCATTTGGTCGCAGGCGAGCCGCCCGAGGAATCTCGGCGCGGGCAAGCACGATTGGCGCCTCAGCCGTATCGGCATGCCGTGAAGGTGGAAGGGACTGGCGGGGGTGGTTTGACTACAGTTCTCTCAGTGGCCGCTCTACTCCTCGGTGTGCCGGCTTTTTTTCTGGGTCTTCAAGATGTCCTGCCATGGTTCGTTCCTGTTCGGATTCCCTTTCCCCTGCCGAGGCTCATGCCCTTTGGGGTACTGCCTATCCTTACGTTGGTCGCGGGGATTTTTCTCACCTCGCTCGGATGGCGGGGGGTGAGGCGCAATATCCGCCCCGCCGTCGCTGGGACGAAACTGGGGCCGGTGGAGGTGGAGTTGAGTTCCGACGTCGCGCGCCCGGGACATACCATCACCTGCGCCCTTCGGTTCCAGCCTCGCGCTCAGGTCGATCTGACGGAAGCAACCGCAAGGCTAGTGGCAACTGAGCATACCCGGGTCGAGACCGGCTCCGGCGACGACACCCGCTACCAGAACGAGCAGGAGGTCGTTTCCGAAATCCCCACGACACTGTCTCGGGAGCGCAGTATTGCCCCGGGTGAAGGGGTGCTTCTGCACGCCAGACTCAATTTGCCTGCTTCCGCCCCTTACAGCTTCGTGGGGAACTACAACAAACTTCTCTGGACTGTGGGCTTGGAGCTTAAATTGCGTGGATGGCCCGACTGGACCTTCCATATGCCCCTTGTGGTGCGACCTTGAGGAAATCGCCACGTTTAAGGGGCCGGGGTTGGCGAGGGCGGGAACGGGAAAGCATTGCGAACGGGCGCCCCTCGTCAACCGTCGTAGCGAGGAGTGAGGTTACATCAATGGACCGCTACCGAGTTGAGTAAGTGGCTCTCACCGTTCCGCCACAAGGCAAATTGAAATTTGTTGCGCTTGTTCATCGTCGCCGCGCCCACCCGGCCGCTGGTATCCATGGCGATGACGCAAATGAGCTCCTCCTTGTTTTTCGGATCGGTCTTCGCGATGTGTTCGATCAGCTCGACGCAGGCATCCTGCGGCGCTGCGCCGCGCGCCATGTTGTGCACGATGAAAGCGCTCGTGCAATAATTGGTCATCACATCGCCATTGCCGGTAGCGGAGGCTGCTCCCACATTGTCGTCCGCGTACACACCGCATCCGACCAGCGGCGAATCGCCCACACGGCCGGGGATCTTCCACTCCAGCCCGGAAGTCGAGCATCCCGACACGACGTGCCCTTTCCCGTCGGTCGCCACCATGCCGATCGTGTCGTGGCCGCCCTCCGGCTTGAGCCAGTATGATTCCTGCTTTGGATTTGCCTTCCACTCTTGCCACCTTTTGAGGCTCTCCGCAGTGAGCAGTTGTTCGGGCTCAAATCCCGTCTGGAGAGCGAAGCGAAACGCGCCTTCTCCGGCGAGCGTCGTATGCTTCGTGCGCTCGAGAACCTGACGCGCAACTGAAATCGCATTCCGAATATTGTGCAGGCTGCAAACCGCTCCGGCGCGGTGCCGCGTGCCGTCCATGATGGCCGCGTCGAGTTCAACTACGCCTTCGGCATTGGGCAGACCTCCGTAGCCGACGCTCATCACCGCGGGATCGTTTTCCGGAACGTTGATGCCTTTCTCGACGGCATCGAGCAGGCTACCCCCCGAAAGGATCACGTCTGCCGCGCGCTCGTTGGCGAGCTTGCCGTGCGGCCAGGTGGGGAGGAACACCGGGCGCGTATCGGCCGAAGTGGCTCGAACATGGGCCGACGCCAGCGCTGTCGCTCCCGCAACTGTTTTTACGAATGCCCTGCGATCAATCCTTCGCATCATGCCCTCTCTCCATGCATTTCTCGAAAAGAATTGAAGGGTCCGAAGTATTTCATTTTCGCCTTCTGCTGTTTGCCCTTTGCCTTTTGACTTTTTCTTTTCCCCAGCCGCCGCCGCCGGGTGTTTCAATTCGCAATCTGCTGCCCGCCGGGGCTTCGAAGATGGCCTTCGATGCCAACGCCGTGGTTCGTCCGGCAACGGTCAGGCGGTTCCTGCCGGGGGCAGCCCTTTTGCCTCCTGCGAGCCCGTACGGCGCAATGCGCCGCCGTTCGGAGAGAATGCTGCCGCGAACATCGCTGAGGAATTCGATCTCGCGTATCACGCCGTCACCGCCACGGTAGCGTCCAGCGCCGCCCGAGCCGCGGCGGAGTGAGTATTCGCGCACTCTCACCGGGTAGGCGGATTCGAGCGCTTCAATCGGAGTGTTGAGCGAGTTGGTCATGTGGGTGTGAACCCCGCTCAGCCCGTCCTGGGACGGACGCGCACCCATTCCGCCCGCAATCGTTTCGTAGTAGGCGAAGGGTTCTCCACTGCGCGGGTCCCGCCCGCCAAACGATAAATTGTTCATCGTGCCGGAACTCGCCGCCGGAATCTGATCGGGGAGCGCCTGGGCGAAGGCCCGCAACAGCACATCCGTGATGCGCTGCGCCGTTTCGACATTTCCCGCGGCGACGGCGGCGGGCGGCTGCGCGTTCACCACGCTTCCCTTGGGAGCGCTAACCTCAACAGGATCCATCAGCCCCGCGCACGCCGGGACGTCCTCGCCGAGCAGGCAGCGGAACGCATAGAACGTCGCGGAGTAGGTGATTGCGAACACGGCATTGACGCCTCCCCGGCAGGCAGGCGCCGACCCGGCGAAATCGACAACGGCGCGACCGCGCCAGAACGTGATCGCCACCCGCAAGCGGACCGGCTTGGAGGAGTACCCATCATCATCCAGATAATCCGTGGCGACGTATGTACCATCGGGAACCTTGCGCAGCGCAGCGCGCATCATCCGCGCAGAATAAGCCTGCAGGGCCGCGAGATATTTCGTGGTTTTCGCCGGGCCGTATTTTTGTGCGATTTCGCCCAGCCGCCGCTCGCCGAGCTTGCAGGCGGCTATCTGCGCTGCCAGGTCGCCTTCGCGTTCGCGCGGGGTGCGGACATTGGCAAGGAGGATGCGCATCACGTCGGGCTGGATCTGACCATCGCGCGCCAGCGCCACCGGGGGAATGCGAAGGCCTTCCTGATAGATCTCTTCGCTCAGGCCCATGGAGGCGGGTTGCGCGCCGCCAATGTCCGAGTGGTGTGCGCGGCTCGCCACGTAAAATATTGGCTGCCCTCTGGACGGGCGGCGTCTCTCCGCCGGAGTCTTTCCACGAAACACCGGCATCACCAGTGTGATATCCGGCAGATGCGTTCCCCCCGCGTAGGGATCGTTGAGGATGGCGATGTCACCCGGCCCAAGTTCGAGCGCATCGATTGCCGCCGCCACCGACATCGGCATCGAGCCCAGATGCACAGGCATGTGGTCACCCATTGCCACCACGCGGCCTTTCCCGTCGAACACCGCGCAGGAATAGTCGCGCCGCTCCTTGATGTTGGGCGAAAAGGCGGAACGCCGCAGCGCCGCCCCCATCTCCTCCGCGACGGAGTGGAAGAGGCTCTTGAAGATTTCGAGCTCAGCGGCGTCGACGCGCATCTGGACAACTCTCAATGC
>JACQNR010000080.1 GCA_016202975.1 Acidobacteriota bacterium | reverse complement strand
GCTTGTTCGGGAGACATATACTCCAACGTTCCCGCAACAGGGCCTTGGTCCGTTATCAGGACGTCCCCCACCTGCTTCCCACGCTCTGTCGCCGCCTGGCGAAGATTTGCCATGCCGAACTCCATCACATTGACATGGGCAATGCCCTCCTGCTCCTCGGCGATGATGACATTTTCCGGTTTGAGATTCTGATGAACTATTCCTTGGCCGTGCGCCCTATCCAACGCCGCGCAGATTTGTCCCATGATTTCCACGACATCCAGCGCCGGAATGAAACTTCCCCGGATGAGCAGCTCACGGAGTGTGAGGCCCTGGGCATAATCCATAACGATGAACGGGCGACCGTCCGCGGCACGCTCCAGCGATTCAACATGGACCGCATTCGTGTGCCGCACTGCGCTTGCCGCTCGGATTTCCCTCCGGAAGCGGTCCATCAGGTCCTCGTCAACTGCCAGCCGCCCTGAGAAGCACTTTAGAACCCGAATCCCCCCAATGGGCAGAACTTTAGCCCTGAATGCTGGGCCCAGGCTTCCGTGTCCAATCTTCTCCACAATCCGGTACTTCCCACAGACCGTATCGCCTTCTTGCCATTCCCTCAAGAGGTTGAGGAGGCCTCCATCCCCCGGACACACTACGATCTCGGATCGGAAGAGACGGTTGCAGGTGGGGCAGGTTTTCATCGCCTTACTCATGGCCGATGCAATTCTGCAAGCGGCAAGCAACCCGCAGGCGAATCCTCGGCACCGAGAACTTGTCGCAGAACTTTAATTTTACCAGTTCATAGCACTAATCAACACCTCATTCAATCGGAGAATCAAGAGGGGTTTCCAGTTAGCAACTCCCCACAGCCGGCTGGGTGGGTTTGCTGCAACGGTGATGCCGACCACATGATCTGGCAAACGACGACTCGGATTGCCCGAGCCTGCCGGATGGAACCGAGTTTTGGATTCGAAAGGCGAGTTAAGCGAGGCGGGGGTAGCCCTGCCGGGAACCGGCACCGGCGAGGAGAAACCATCGTGAATATTCGTGGGCAAGTGCTTTCGAGCTGACCTTATGGCAGGGCACTTGATTACAGTTGTTTGCCAGCCTCGCGAGCCTGCCGGATTGCGGCCAGGGCTTCACGACTCGTGGGATTGATCGCCAGGGCTGCTTGGAATTCCTTGATGGCCGCAGAGTATTCCTTGCGGTCCATAAGGAATCGACCGATCGTCAGCCGATCGGTGAATTCTGCCTGCTGCTTGGCGGAAAGCGGTGCGGCAACCGGACGCGGCTGGGCTTTCGGTTTCGTAATCGCAGGCTTTGCGAGGGCGGTTGTGGTGGCGGGAGATGATTCTGGGGGCGCCGTCGGGCGGGAAGTCGCTATTCGAGCGGCGATTGGTTTTGGCACTGCCGGATCGACTACGGGGGTGGGCGAGGGGGAGGCAGTCGGGAGGGCAGCCGGGATTTCAGTGGAAACAGGTCGACCCAACGGACGCCCGGCAGGAAGGGGGCGAGGGGGTCGAATTGCCAGCCAGATTCCCGCCGCCATGGCAAACGCTAGAGTGGCGGCAGCGATGCCAAGCGGAAACGGCCAGCACCGATCGAGCAACCAAACAATGCGTCCACCCCAACCGCCTGCCATGGATCGATCTCCTATCTCCCCTTCCAGTCTCGACTTGCCCCCGCACTGGACTCGCATCAGTGTCAGGCGAGCAAATTGCCGAAATTGTTGCTCCAATTCACCCTGCGCAAAAGCTTGCCGGGATCCTCTGACGCGACCGGCCGACTGCTTTTCAGTATACACCGGGCTCAAATGCATTTCCTTGGGTCCCGCATGGGAGTTGGAGATGCTTCGAACGTGATCTTTGATTTGCAGAATCCCCCAAGAGGCCAATTGGACATGCGGAGTGGCACCCGAAGTGGGATTGGTCGGGGCGCCCGGATTTGAGCCGGGGACCTATTGCGTCCAGGTTCGCAGAGCATTATCAGTAGCAGGGGTGGGCTTGACAATACTCTTTGTAGAATAGCATTATGTCTTTTGAATAGGACTTACGAACATCGCCGAGCAGTTCCATACACGGCGGACTGAGTAAGTGCGGCGCGCAAGTAGGGCGGCACGGCGGTAACCCTACCTTTGAACATCAGCGGATTGACGTTGAGAAAAACTCAGTTGGCGTAACACAGACGAAACTGACGAGTCTCGTATGACTCGTGAGCCAGGGGGAGAAGAGCATGCCGAATCGCCGTGAGTTTCTGACACAGGCCATCGCCGCAGGCGGCGCGCCGCTATGGGGGCCAGAGCTTGTGGATGTCAAAGATAGAAGTGACCTAACCACCGCTCAAAAACCCCTGCGTGTGCTGATCCTCGGCGGCACTGGCTTTATCGGCCCGCATTACGTACGCGCCGCGCTCGCACGCGGTCACAAGGTGGCCGTGTTCAACCGAGGCAAGAGTAAAGCTGAACTTCCATCGGGGGTCGAACGTCTGGTGGGCGATAGGAACGGCGATCTCGCAGCGATCAAAAACCGCGACTGGGATGCGGTGATCGATTTGCCGACCTATGTACCCGCGTGGGTGCGTTCACTAGGAGAAGCCCTCCACGGCCGAGTAGGACACTACACCTTCATTTCCACCATCAACGTCTATGACCATTCGGGCGACAACGGCAATGCGACCGACGAAAACAGCAAATTGGTCGAATACAAAGGTGAAACAGATCCCTACTCGCTGACCGAAGCTGGGCAGTATTACGGTGAATTGAAAGTGCTATGCGAGCGCGAGGCAGAACGACAGTTTCCCGGAAAAACGCTGATTCTCCGCCCTTCGTACATCGTGGGTCCGGGCGACCCTCTGGGAGCGCTGGCCTATTGGGCCGCGCGCATGGAAAAGGGTGGAGAGATCCTGGCGGCGGGCGATCCCTTGTCGCGCATTCATGTGATCGACGTACGCGATATGACCCAATGGACGATCGATATGGCGGAGCGCTCCGCGACGGGGCGTTTCAGCGCCGTAGGTCCTGCGGCGCCGATGACCTGGGGCTTGCTGTTGAAGAGTCTGAGAGGCCTCTCTCCAGTACCCGTCAAATTCACCTGGGTGCCGGTGTCCTGGCTGGCGGAGCACAAAATCACAAGTACTTTCAGCAACCTGCTGTTTTGGACCTCCAGAGTCAGCACGGCTGGTGCGAACCTGATCCTGAATGACAAAGCCCGCGCCCAGGGATTGGTCTTGCGCCCGCTATCGGAGACAGTTGCCGATGTGCTGGCTTTGTACAAGGAGCGACCTGCGGGGCAGGCGCAACGGCTCTTATTGGATGGAATGAAAAGCCTCGAAGAATCCATGACGCGTGAACGAAGTCTGCTCGCCGCGTGGCACGAGGATGCGGACACCAGTTGAAATTACTCGTGGCGGACCGCGCTCGCAGCGGCGAGAACCTAAGCCACGTATGCAGAGAACCCATGACTATAGAGTAAAGAAGGGAGTCTCTGTCATTTACCAACACTAAAGGGATGATTATGAGTATCAAGGAAAAGTCGAAGTCGCGGATCCGCAGACGGGTAGCGATCGCGACCACATGTGTCCTTTTGGGTGTTGCGGCCGGGATTCTGGCGGAGACACCCGCGCAGAATATTGTGACTTCCTTTGAGGAAGTCAAGTTCCCTCCGCCCAAGCCCCTTGGGAATTCGACGGCGACGTCGGCGTTCCTATGGAGCGATCCTGTGACAGGCGCGAACAGAGCACTGGTAAAGTTCACCAAGGGCAGTACTAATCGTCATTACCATACCTACGACTATCAGTGCGTGGTGGTCAAAGGACCGGTGACACATTGGACGGAGAAGATTCCGGAAGCAGGTGCCAAGCAACTGGGTCCCGGCAGTTATTGGTATCAGCCAAAGGGGCAAGTGCACCAAGACACCTGTTTGACCGACGAATGCGTCCTGTTCGTGGACAATTTCAGCCGGGGAGAAACCATAGATGCATCGGCTAAGAAGTAGAACAGCGAGTCGTCACCGATGCCCTTTATCACGTCGGCGGTGGCCAAGAAGAGGGCCTGCGATGTCATCGTCTTGGGGTCGGGAGCCGGCGACGGCCAAACGGCTTACACGCTGACCGTGGAAGGAGCGCTTTACCGTAATGCGTACGAGCGAACCGATCCTGACCCGTGTGGCGGTCATCGAGCGTCAGGAAATCCCCGCGGTGGTCGCCGCCTTTTGTCTCTTCTTCTGCGTG
>JACQNR010000077.1 GCA_016202975.1 Acidobacteriota bacterium | reverse complement strand
GTCATCCGGAAACATTACCTGCATCCCTACAGCCATTTTGAACGCGACCTTTTTGAATCGCTCGAGAGGCGTGGGTTTGATTATCGCAGCTGCAACCGGATGGGCGAGTACACCATCTCTTACGACGTATACGACCCGAAGACGCGCAAGAATCTTGGCGAATGGGTTCCGGCGTGGTGTTTTCCGTTCATTCGCTGGGCGCTGCGTGAGCACGGCGGCAAGTGCCCCCTGAAGATTGACTGGTTCGCGGCGCGTGGCGTTCGGCCGGAAAATCCCGTGGTCGTCCACGACCTTCGCGAAGGGCGCGCCGTGCCGCTCTCCGACCACGACGCGATCGGGATCGACGTTCCGGCCGGCGACGCGAAATCCTGAAGCGCGCGGCAATCCACCCACGGCGACATGAAGCTGGTATACCTTTCGCTTGGCTCGAACCTCGGCGACCGCGCCGCCCACCTCCGCCGGGCGCTCGAAGAGCTCGCGGCGGCGGGATCGAAGGTCGTCCGCGTATCGCCGTTTTACCGCACGGAGCCCGTGGACTATCGCCCCCAGCCGTGGTTCATTAATGTCGTCGCCGAAATCCGCACGGACTTGCTGCCCTTGCGGCTGCTGAGCGTGCTGCGAAGGATAGAATTCAAGCTGGGCAGGCGGCGCGCGGTGGTGAAAGGCCCCAGGACGATTGATCTCGACATTCTCTTCTACAACAATGCGGTGGTGCGGTCCGCGGCCTTGACCATCCCGCACGGGCGATTGGCAGAAAGGAAATTCGTACTGGTTCCTCTGAACGATCTCGCTCCCGGCCTTCGCCATCCGGTGACGCATCGAACCGTGACCGAGATGTTGAGCGAGGTTCCCGACCGCAGTCAGGTTACGCGGCTCGAATCGGACTTAACAGTTTTCGAAGGGCGCGATTCAATACCCGGATTCTCCGGTGGAAGCAGTCAAAGCCCTGCAGTGCGGATTAACCCGTGGCTCAGCTTCCTGAATTCGCATCGCCGCAATTCATCGCGATTGAAGGGCCGATCCGCGTGGGGAAGACGAGCCTCGCCGACATCCTGGCCGCAAAGCTCGGCGCGACGCGCCTGTGCGACTTCGAAGACAATCCCTTCCTTGACGGTTTCTACAAGGACCAGCCAGGCTCGGCGTTCAAAGTTCAGATGTATTTTCTTCTTCGCCGCTATCAGCAGCTCATGAGCCTCGACCTTGCCGGAAATCGCCATCAGACCGTGGTCGGTGATTACTTATTCGAAAAGGACAAGATTTTCGCCTACATGAACCTGGGCGACGCCGAGCTGGGGCTCTATAACGCCTATTTCGAACTGTTCGACGAGCAGGTGCCCCTGCCGGATTTGGTGATATACTTACAGGCGAACGCGGAGACGCTTCGGCGGCGGATTGCCAGAAGGAATCTTCCACGGGAGCGTGAGATCTCCGATGAGTACCTGGAAGAAGTAATCAAGGCTTACGAGCATTTCTTCTTCCATTATAAGAAGAGCAACCTTCTGGTCGTGAATACGTCCGAGATCGACTTTGTCGGCCGGAACGAGGACCGGGAGGAGCTGCTTCGCCGGCTTCGTCAGCCGGTGCAGGGTACGCAATACTATTTGCCGCTTGGATCCGCTGGCGCGGACTGAGACGGGTGCGATGATCAGCTCAAGGTCTTTGCAGACAGCACTGCAGGGGCGAACGAAAAACCGGACCCTCACTGCACCGAATCGGGGCGGGCCGTTCAGGCTGCCTCGCGCTTCGCGCCTGGCGCGCGAATGATCTCTCGTGGCAGCGGGGGTTTTTGTTTTGATTTTGGATTTGCAGTTTTCGATTCTTGAAGGCAAGCGACCTGGGGTGGTTTCAGGGGACTTTCCGCTTGTCGGAAGACTGCATTAAATCTGAGATCTTCGACTGGAAAACCGAATATTAAAGCGAGGTAACGCCATGGACCCGAACGACCAGGCCGTGAGCAAGATTACTGTTCCCTTCCTGCTGGACCGCAAGCTTCGCGGCGAGCGTATCGTCTGTTTGACGGCCTACGATTATCCCACCGCCCGGCTGGTGGATGAGGCCGGAGTCGACGTCCTGCTCGTTGGAGATTCGCTCGCCCAGGTGGTACTGGGGTACGACTCCACCATTCCCGTCACGCTCGATGAAATGCTTCACCATTTGCGCGCCGTGAGGCGAGCGGTGCGCCGGGCGCTGCTGGTCATCGACCTTCCCTACGGAACTTATCACGCTTCGGAATTCGAAGCCCTGAGTGCGGGAATCCGCGCCCTGAAGGATGGGGCGGAGGGCGTGAAGGTGGAAGGCGGGCGCAAACGCGCCGCGCTGATTCGACGCATGGTGGAAGCGGAAATTCCCGTGATGGGTCACATTGGGTTGACGCCCCAGTCCGTCCACGCCCTGGGCGGCTACCGCGTGCAGGGCAAAACCTTCGAGTCGGCCAACGATTTGATCGCTGACGCGCAGGCTGTGGAGGACGCGGGTGCATTCGCCATCGTGTTGGAAGGCATTCCGCGCGAGCTCGCCGCGCTCGTCACCGCGCGGCTGCGCATCCCGACCATCGGCATCGGCGCCGGGCCCGATTGCGACGGGCAGATTCTGGTGCTCCACGATCTCCTGGGACTGAGTTTCCCGGCGCCGGCCAAGTTCGTTCGCAGCTACGCCCGCACTGCCGATGTGATGGCGAAAGCGGTCTCACAGTACCGCCAAGACGTTCTTGCGGGACGTTACCCGATCGACGCAGAGTCCTATCACTGGCCCGCCGGAATGCGCGAACAATTCGAGAAATGGACGGCCACCGCAGGATTGAAAGACGACGATTGAGCACAGCCATGCAAGCACGGGGACCTTCACAGTAAGTCAATCTGCCAGGGCCCATCTCAAATGGTGATGCGTTTGATTTCCAACATAGCGGATATGCAATCCTTTTCGCGCGAAGCGCGTGCGCAAGGAAAATCGCTCGGGCTGGTCCCGACGATGGGCGCCCTGCACGCAGGCCATCTGAGCTTGGTGCGCCGGGCACGCGGCCAGTGCGATGTCGTTGTCGTGTCCATCTTCGTCAACCCGGCACAATTCGGGCCGGGCGAAGACATTTCACGCTACCCGCGAGACATTCAGCGCGACTTCGAACTTCTGGGTGAACTCAAGATTGAGGCGGTGTTTGTGCCAGCCTCCGACGCGATGTACCCGGCAGGGTTCGAGACGTACGTGACTCCGGGTGGCATCGGCGAGCCGCTCGAGGGCGCTGCCCGCCTCGGCCATTTTCGGGGCGTGGCGACGATCGTCCTGAAACTTTTCAACATCGTGAATCCCGACATCGCGTACTTCGGGCAGAAGGATTTTCAGCAGGTGCAGGTGATACGGCGGCTGGTGGAGGATTTGAACTTGCCCGTGCGGCTCGTGGTGTGCCCGATCGTCCGGGAGGCAGACGGCCTCGCGAAGAGTTCGCGCAATGCGTATCTCAATGCCGAAGAGAGGCAGGCTGCGACAATCCTGCATCGCAGCCTGGCGCGCGCCGAGCGCCTGGCACACGCCGGCGAGACGAGCACGGCGCGGCTCATCGAGGAAATGCAACAGACCTTTGCGAGTGAACCCCGCGCGCACCTCGATTATGCGGCCATCGTCGAACCCTCGCGGTTCACTGCCGTGGCACGGGTTTCCTCCGGATGCGTTGTCCTGGTCGCGGCGCGCATTGGCCAAGCACGCCTGATCGACAACTTGATTCTCGGCCCGCCCGGTGAATCTCCGGACCGACTTATTCAGCTTGCGTTGACATCAGACTTCGTCGCTTCACCCGAAACCCGCCCCCCCGGACTCGAAATCGATCTGCTGAAACAGAAGATCGAAGTGTGCCGCGATTGCGCGGCGGTGGCCGCCATTCGCCTGCCGCCGTCGGAGTTTCTCGCCAAGTATCTCCGCAGGTATTACCCGGACCTTGCCGCCGTTCGCGTGGCCATCATCGCGCGGGACAGTCCCCTCAACGCGGATAATTATCTTTACCGGCACCCCGAGAACATCACGCGATTCACCGCCGCGCTATACGAGTTGATTGGCGTCGCCAACTTTGAAGAGTTTCGTGCGCGCTTCGTCCTGACCGATGCCTTGCGCTGTCATTGCACGGGGCCGCGCGTTCCGGAGCGGGCCGTTACGGCCTGCGCGAAATTCCTGCCGGAGGAGCTTCAGATCTTCCCCCTTCTCACGACCATCCTCGTGCTGGGCGAGGACGCTTACGTGCAGTTTCAGAGAAATATTCTCGGGCGGCGGGCGGATTCAATGCGGTCGTTTTATAGTTGGGTCGGCGCTCAGGGTTGGGCGGAGGAACGCGTTGAGTTGGCTGCGCTTGACGGTCGCAACGTGCGGGTCATCTATGCTTACCACCCCACGCTCGGATACAGGAGGAGCCCATCGCTGGCGTCGCACCTGGCATGACGCTGTCCGCGAGCTCAGCCCTTGAGCGCCGCGACAATTTCCGCGGCGTGGCCTTCCACCTTCACCTTGGGGAAAACCTGGAGGACCCGTCCGTCCGCCTCGAGGATGTACGTGGTGCGCACGATGCCCATTTTCTTCATCCCGTACATGGTCTTTTCCTGCCAAACCCCGTAGGCTTCGAGCATGGTGTGCGACGTGTCCCCGGCGAGCGGGAAATTGAGCGAATATTTGTCGTGAAATTTCTTGAGATCGTCAACGGGGTCACCGCTCACCCCGAGGACGACCGCTCCAAGATGGTCCAGTTCTTTTTTGGCGTCACGGAACTGGTTCGCCTCGCTGGTTCAGCCGGGGGTATCAGCTTTGGGAAAGAAATAGAGGACAAGTGTTTTCCCACGAAAATCACTGAGGGCGATTTCTTCTCCCGTGTGGGAGGGCAACGAAAAATCAGGCGCCTTGTCTCCAATATTTAGCATCGCTTATCCCTTTCCGGGAAAATCTCCCTTGAGTGGGTTGAGGAATTGAACGCCTTCGATCGTTTGTCCGTGCTGGAAGTCCTCGGACAGGACTGCAGGGATCTGATTCAGCTTAGCGGCCGCCCAGATTTGTGCGTCCCAGTACGCGATCTGATATTGCGCCGTCGCGCGGGCCGCCTCGAGGACAATTGCGCCCGTAACCGTTACGATCCGCCACGCGCTCAAATATCTTTGAATACTTCTGTAAGCCTCCGCCTCGGTGAGTTTGTAGACTAGTTTTCGTGTCGTCGAATTGAAGAACTCGCCCAGAACCTGGGTGCTGAGCACCCCGGCTTGATTCGCCTCCAACCACACCAGAACAGTTTGTGCCTTGGCCTTCTTGGCCATTTCCGATCGGTCGTAGGCATAAACGAGAATGTTAGTGTCGACGAGAAAGTCGCTCATGATAGAGGTCGTCTCGTGTCCAGGTTCGCTTTCCTGAGACAGGTCCCATTCGCGTCAAATCATCGATGAATTTCAATTCTTCCCGCCACGCTTTCCGGTCGAGCGTGGGCAGAGGAGGTGAGGCCAAAACGCGGTCGATTCCCTCGCGGATTAATTCGCTTTCCGTGCCTTTGCGGCGGCGCGCCACCTCCCGGAGACGGCGGTCCTGTTCAACTTCAATATAGACTTGCTTGCGCTTCATGCGGGCCATGGGTTCTCCATCGACTATACATCACATTATACATCGTCTGGCCCCAAGAGGCCAAGACCCTCCGGGCTGCGCGCCATCGGGCTCATCCTGCCAGTTCCTTTTTCAAGACATCCTGGACCAGCTGGGGATTGGCTTGGCCGCGTGTGGCCTTCATGAGTTGGCCGACGAACCACCCGAACGTCGCGGTCTTGCCACTGCGGTATTGCTCCACCTGTTTGGGATTGGCGGAGATGATTTCCCGCGCCACGGCTGCAATCTTCTCAGTGTCGTTAATCTGCTCGAGCCCCTGCGATGACATGACCTCCCGCGCGGTCTTTCCGGAGGAGAACATGGCAGCCAGAATATCCTTCCCCATTTTGCCGGAGACGGTTTCTTGCTCAATCAATTGGAGCAGCCCGGCCAGATTCGCGGCCCTCACAGGGGACTTCTCGATCTCCTTGCCGGCTTCTTTGAGCAAATACGCTAATTCGCCCAAGACCCAGTTCGCCGCCAGCTTGGGCTGTGCAGAAGCCTTCACGATGTCTTCAAAATAATCCGCGAGCGCTTTTGACGCGGTGAGCTGCGCGGCATCGTAGGCGGCAAGAGCGTAATCCCGCATAAAGCGTTGCCTGCGAACCTCGGGGAGCTCGGGCATGGACCGCCGGACGTCATCCCGCCACATGTCAGTAATCACCAGGGGGAGCAGGTCAGGCTCCGGAAAATAACGATAATCGTGCGCAAACTCCTTCGAGCGCATGCCGTACGTGCGTCCTTCGCGGCTGTCGTAAAGGCGTGTTTCCTGCGTGATTTCGGCGCCGCGATCGACGATCTCGATCTGGCGCTCGATCTCATACGCCAGCGCCTTCTGGAGGAAGCGGAACGAATTCAGATTTTTGACTTCCGTCTTGGTGCCCAGGGCCGATGCGCCCACTGGCCGCACGCTGACGTTGGCGTCCACGCGCAGGCTGCCTTCCTCCATGTTGCAGTCGGAAACTTCCAGATAGAGCATGATCGTCTTCAAGCGTGTCAGGTATTCGTACGCTTCCCCGGGACTACGCAGGTCCGGCTCGCTGACGATTTCGATCAGCGGCACGCCGGTTCGATTCAAATCGATATAGGACTTCTCATTCGAATCCGGGAAACCCTCGTGCAGCGATTTCCCGGCATCCTCCTCCAAATGGACGCGTGTAATGCCGATACGCTTCGACTTGCCCTCGACCTCGATATCGATCCAACCGTGCTCGGAGAGCGGCTCGTCGTACTGCGAAATCTGGTAGCCCTTGGGCAGGTCGGGATAGAAATAATTCTTGCGGGCGAAGCGCGAGCGGGGGTTGATCGTGCAGTTGAGCGCCATCGCCGCCTTCATCGCCATGGTCACGGCTTCGCGGTTGAGCACGGGCAGCGCGCCGGGCAGACCCAGGCACACGGGACAGGTGTTGGAATTGGGCGGGTCGCCGAAGCGCGTCGAGCAGGCGCAAAAAATCTTCGACCGCGCGAGAAGCTGGACGTGCACCTCGAGCCCGATGACCGCTTCGTAGCGGTTGCGGACCTCGTCAGGAATCACGGGCGCGGTTTCGAGTTTCGACATTGCTGAAACGAAAATTATAGCATTGCGCCGCGAAGCATCCGCTCTTAGGCAGTCCTACG
>JACQNR010000006.1 GCA_016202975.1 Acidobacteriota bacterium | reverse complement strand
TTTTGCAGTACCTCAAGCAAGCGTCGTCAGGGCCCCGATTTATCGGGGCCGAACACGGCCACAAAGATTACGAAGTAGGGGCGCATCGCGATGCGCCCCTACTGAAGACCCAGAGGCGCCTCAGCGGCTGAAGCCGCTCTCTTGGAGACGTCGGTTCGGCACGGTTAAAACCGTGCCCTGACAGAAACTCAAAACCAGATTTGCCGCAGCATCTGGGTGAAAACTCTCGAAAGTTCCACGCGGGTTCTGATAAGCTGAACGAGTTCGAATCGGCTGTTGTCAGCAGGACTTCGCCACCTAAACCCATGGAACATGCCGGAAATGTTGTTCTCGACCTCTTCCTGATGTTCGCCGGAGGGAAGTTTCTTGCGGAGGTATTCGAGCGTTTTCGCCAGCCGGCGGTGGTCGGGGAGTTGGTGGCGGGGATCATCCTGGGCCCGTCGTTGCTTGCTCTCATCAAGCCCAACGAGCTGACGCTCGGCTTGGCCGAAATCGGCGCGATCTTCCTTCTGTTCACCGTGGGGCTGGAGACCAAGCCCCGCGACCTGCTACAGGTGGGCTGGATGGCGAGTCTCGTAGCCATCTTGGGCGTGGTGCTTCCATTTGCGGTCGGGTTTTTTTACATGCGCGTGATCGACCACTCCATGATTGAGTCGATCTTCGTGGGCGCGGCGATGGTGGCGACCAGCGTGGGAATTACGGCCCGCGTACTGGCCGATGCGGGAGTTCTTTCAACCCGCATGGCGCGCGTCATCCTGGGCGCGGCCGTCATTGACGACATTCTGGGGATGATCGTGCTCGCGGTGGTCAGCAGCCTTTCGTCGGGAAAGGTGAATTACCTCTCCCTGGGCATCGTGGCGGGGGAAGCGATCGGGTTCTCGTTGCTCATCCTTTTCTTTGGCTCAAGGGTCGTGGGCCGCCTCCGCCCGGCTGTTGCCCGGCTGCGCGCGCGCAATGCAGCCTTCGCCCTCTCAGTGATTCTCTGCCTGGGGCTCTCGCTCGCCTCGGTTTACATCGGCATGGCAGCTATCATCGGCGCCTTTCTTGCGGGCCTTGCCCTTGCAGACCACAGTGAGCAATACCGCCTCCAGGAAAATGCCCATCCCGTCATGGAATTTCTGGCCCCGTTCTTTTTTGTTCTTCTGGGCGCGCAGGTCAATCTTCAGTCTCTGAATCAACCCGGGCTTATTGGAACCATCGTCTGGGTTTGCGTGCTCGCCATACTCAGTAAACTCATCGGGTGCGGCCTGGGGGCTCTGAAGTTGGGTTACCGGGACGCCCTCCGCATCGGGCTGGGCATGGTCCCGCGAGGTGAGGTGGGCCTCATCGTCGCGGCGGTCGGGCTCCGCCTGCACACGGTCTCCGAGGCGATTTACACCGTGGTTCTGGCGATGAGCATTATGACCACGATCTTCGCGCCACCCGTCCTCAGGCTGGTCCTGCCGAAACGAGATGAGGAACCCGCAAAGGCCTAAGTGCCGCCAGGCCGCAAGTAGAGCTTGACCAGCGACAGCCGAAAACCTGCCTGAGCAGGTAATGGTAAGATATCCTTCTAAGAGTTTGTTGAGAAGCGTTTGGACATGTCATGCTAAGCGCAGCGAAGCATCCCGGCAGTTGTGAAATCAGACCACTGCAGAGATCCTTCGTCGCCCGCGGCTCCTCAGGATGACAATTCCTTGGTTTCTTCAACAAACTGCCAGTGCCTGTTGAAGTCGAACTGTGTCAGGTGCGACTGAGTGCAACCCCCATGCGTCCCGAGGAGAGTCATGTCCAAATACCATACGGTTCGAAATTCCGCCCTGACCTTTGTTCTCTCTGTACTTGTGATTCATTCCGCATTTCTGACGAGCGCCCTAGCTGAGGAGGGGATGTGGACTTTTGATAAACCTCCGCTCAAACAACTCAAGGAACGCTATGGCTTCGAGCCGACCAGGGAATGGCTGGAGCATATTCGCCTTTCCAGCGTCCGGTTCAACGACGGAGGCTCCGGCTCCTTTGTCAGTCCGCACGGGCTGGCCTTAACCAACCATCACGTGGCCCTCGGGCAGCTTCAGAAAGTCTCGACCGCAGCAAAGGACTATGTGAAGGACGGTTTCTATGCCCGAACCCCCGCTGAGGAATTGAAGTGCCCGGACCTCGAACTCAACGTCCTTGTTGCCCTCGAAGATGTGACGGCGCGAGTTCAGGGCGCGGCGAAGAAGGGGATGAGCGACGAGGAGGCTCTCAAAGCGCGCAAAGCCGAAATGGCCGCGATCGAAAAGCAAAGCACAGAGTCGACCGGGCTGCGCTCCGATGTGGTGACGCTCTATAACGGCGGCGAATACTGGCTCTATCGCTACAAGAAGTACACGGACATTCGGCTGGTCTTCGCGCCCGAACAGCAGATCGCGTTCTTTGGCGGCGACCCGGACAATTTCACGTATCCCCGGCATGACATCGACTTCGCCTTGGTGCGAGTCTACGAAAACGACAAACCCGTCGAGAATCAGCACTACCTGAAATGGAGCGCGAAGGGAGCGGCTGAAGGCGAGCTGGTTTTTGTTTCCGGCCATCCCGGCTCCACCGACCGGCAGACACCCATGGTTGGACTGGAGTTGCAGCGCGATCATTTGCTGCCCAGGGCCATCAAGAACCGCGAGCGGCGGCTCGCCGCTTTGCGGAAATACGCGGCCGAGGGGCCGGAGCAGAGCCGCCAGGCGCAGCGCCCGATCTTCTACCTCGAGAACACGCTCAAGGCTTTCGGAGGAATGTACGAAGGTCTGAAAGATCCCGAGCTCATCAGCAAGAAGACGACCGAGGAAAACGAATTTCGCCGCCTGGTGGCAGGGAATGCGGAGTGGAAGAGGGTTTACGGATCGGCGTGGGACGAATATGCCACGTCGACCAGGAATTACCTGGCCCAAATGAAGCCGTATCGCTACCGGCGACTGACCGGATCGAATCTTGCGAACCTTGCACTCCAAATCGTACAATACGTCGCGGAAGTAAAGAAGGCCGATGGGGAGCGGCTCGACGGATTCCACGACGCGCAGTTGGAGTCGACGCGCTTTGAACTGCTTTCGCCCGCGCCGGTCTACTCCGGCATGGAGGAGGCGCTCATCGCCAACACTTTGCAGGAAGCCGTGGACCAGCTTGGGCCGAACGACCCTTATGTCAAGGGCGTGCTCGGTGGCCGCAGCGCCGCAGAGGTGGCCAAGGAAGCCGTAGCCGGAACCAAGTTGGCGGATCCGGCATTCCGAAAATCCCTCATGGATGGTGGGGAGCCGGCTGTTCAAGCTTCCACCGATCCCTTGATCGCCCTGGCGCGGCGGGTGGATCCCTTCTTCCGGGAGATGCACAAATGGTACGAGGATAAGGTCGAAAGTATTGAGGTCTCGGCGGGCGAAAAGATCGGCAAAGCGCGCTTCGCGGCATTTGGCAAGTCGGCATATCCCGACGCGACGTTTACGTTGCGCCTCAGCTACGGAAGCGTCAAAGGATACCCGATGAATGGCACACAGGCCCCGCCCTGGACGACTTTTTACGGCCTGTACGACCGCGCTTACAGTTTCGGACTGAAGGACCCTTACGAACTGCCCAAGCGATACCTCGATGGCAAGAACTCGCTGGACCTCTCCACTCCCCTTGATTTCGTGAGTACGTGCGACATCATCGGCGGCAATTCCGGCTCGCCCGTCGTGAATCGGAAAGGTGAATTCGTGGGGCTCATTTTCGATGGGAACATCGAGAGCCTGGTCGGCGACTACGTCTACAGCGGTGAGAAGAACCGCGCCGTGGCGGTGCACAGCTTGGCGCTGATTGAAGTGCTCCGCAAACTCTACGACGCAGGAGGGCTCGCGGGCGAACTGACCGGCAAGCAGTAATCCCATCAGATGAATTGACGCTTCGCTCCTTCTGCTTGCCGCCGGTAAATTGAGAAATCATGCGACCACTCTCCATTGGCCGGCATTAGCCGATATGAGAACTGGGCACCGCTACAAGTCGTACACTGGCGAGACAGGGGTTTCGTACCAGTATTACTTCGACGCGCTGAGGCCCGTGGTCCGTCCGGAAGGGCAAGGGGCGGGCGCCGATTACACGTTTGTCGTCACCGCAGACCAGCATCCTCCTTTCACATTGAGAGTTTTCATCGCCGTCCGTGCCCTCGAGGAGTGGGCCCACAGGCACGGCCGCGAACTTGGCCCCAACGAGCAGTACGCGGCGGCAAAAATGCGGCTCTTTCGCGCCTTCGATGAGCGTGAACAACTCCTCGAGGCGCGACTTGACTTGGTCGTCGACGAGCGGAACATCGAAGAGTTGCTCGCGCCGCTCGGGGTCGATTAGACCTCGGTGAACCAGGAATTCCAATCTGTCAAAGGCGGCCGCAGCGAGCAGGACGGCCCAAAAACCTGGGCTGTCACTCGATACGGGGCGGGGAGGGTTCGACGCATTTCGAAAGCTCGAGAAATGCCGGAGGCGGCTTTTCAACGGACCATGCACCTTGGTGAAATGCTGAAGTATAAGTTAAAGAGATCAATTCGGCACGCCGCGGCGGCGGAGTCACACTGCAGCGAGGGAAGCCTTGGTACATCGTATCCCCCCTGGGGAGAGGGGGGAAGGGGTCGAAGGCGTGCGTCGAGACGATAATCGAGGAAGGTAGGAGGAAGCAAGCAGACGGCAACAGGCAGGCGGGGGTCGAGCTGCTGGATGAT
>JACQNR010000087.1 GCA_016202975.1 Acidobacteriota bacterium | reverse complement strand
GTTTCTCATAAATCGCTAAATCACTCAATCGCCAAATCATCAAATAGCCTAATCAAGAAATCTCTGGTCGAGCCCTTTGTAGGCGTCGATGCGCCGGTCACGGAGGAATGGCCAGTGCTGGCGAGTCTCCTCGACTCGCGCCAGGTCAATCTCGGCGAGGAGGATTTCCTCTTTGTCCGAGGTGGCCTCGGCGATGACGGCTCCAAACGGGTCGCAAACGAACGAGCCTCCCCAGAACTCGATTCCCCGAGCCGCGCCCTCCGCCGGCTTTTCGTGCCCAACACGATTGACCGCGGCGACATAAACCCCATTGGCGATGGCATGCGCTCGCTGAATCGTTTGCCAGGCGTCGCGCTGGCCGGCGCCGAATTGTTCCTTCTCGTCCGGATGCCAACCGATCGCCGTGGGATAGAACAGCACGCTCGCGCCCTGCAGCGCCGTCAGGCGTGCGGCTTCGGGGTACCACTGGTCCCAGCAGATCAGCGTTCCAATCCGCCCCGCCGAGGTATCAAACGCCCGGAATCCCAAGTCGCCCGGCGTGAAGTAGAACTTCTCGTAGTAGGCGGGATCGTCCGGGATGTGCATTTTGCGGTAAAGTCCGGCAAGGTCCCCGCTCGAGTCAATGATGGCCGCGCTGTTGTGGTAAAGGCCTGGCGCGCGCCGCTCGAACACCGGCGCGACGATGACGACGCCGTGCTTCTTTGCCACTTGTGCCAGGGCTTCGGTCGAAGGTCCGGGAACAGGCTCGGCAAGTCCGAATGCGGCGTGGTCCTCGCGCTGGCAAAAATACTCCGACCGGAATAGTTCGGGGAGGCATATGATTGCCGCGCTCGCATTGGCAGCCTCTTTGACGCACTCCAGCGCGCGCCGGAGATTCTGGTCCGGCTCAGGCGAGCACGACATTTGTATCAATCCCAGCTTGATTGGTCGCGATCCCGGCATGGCAGAATAGCCTACACGATTCAGATGAAGCCGCCAAGACGTTTGGCATTGAGGTTCTGGCCCGTGGGGCAGGCCGGGGCCGTTGCAATTCCTGCCCTTACTCCGGCCTGTAACTCATACGGGTCAGGCGGCGGCAATCTCGCTCTCAGCCGGCAGAACACTCCTCCGAGAATTTCTTCATCACGGATTCAGCCTCCTCGCGGCCATATGGTATTTCGAGCATAACCTTCATCGAAGGCTTGATGGGTTCAAAATCCGCAAAATTCCTTCTGGGAAACCGGAATCGACACAGAAACTCTAACCCAATCGGCGCCAACGATGAAGGCTATGGGCTACAATCTCAGCGTGTCGCCTTCACGCCGCCCCAAGCTTGGCCAGCATTTTCTTTCAAGCGAAGGCTATCGCCGACGCATTGTAAATTCGCTGGCTTTACGCCCGGAGGATCTGGTCATCGAAGTCGGACCTGGCCGCGGCGCGATGACCGAACTTCTTGCCGAGCGCGCTGGCCGCGTCGTGGCGGTCGAACTGGACGCGGGGCTCGCCTCTGACCTCCTCCGGAAGCTCGAACACCAACCGGGCGTTGAAGTCATCCAGGGGGACATTCTCGCAACCGACGTCAAGGAGATCTGCCGGAAGCGCGGTGCGAAAAGCTGCTTCGTGTTCGGCAATCTGCCCTACTACATTACTTCGCCCATCATCCATCACCTGATGAATTCGGCCGGGGTGATTCGCGGCATGGCGTTGCTCGTCCAGCGCGAAGTCGCCGAGCGCCTGACCGCGCAACCGGGCACGCGCGATTACGGATACCTCAGCGTGCGGGTAAGAGTTCATTCCGAACCGCGCATCGCAATGGGAGTCCCACCCGGAGCGTTTTCGCCGCCCCCGAAAGTTCACTCGGCGCTCGTCGAATTCGCGATGAAGCCGAAATTTCCGGCCTGGACTGCGCAGGACTTGGCAGCCTTTCTAGAATTCATCCAGCGTTGCTTCGCGCAAAAGCGGAAGAACCTCTTGAACAATCTGGGACAAGTTTTCAGCAAGGACCGCCTTCGGCAAACTCTCGACCGGCTCCACCTACCCCCTACCGCGCGCGCGGAGGAACTGACCGTCGAGCAATTCGCGGAATTACGGGAGAAACTCAAGGGATAGCTTTGCGGCGCGTTCTCCCGGCCAGAATGCCTTGCGGGAATCTCTACTTCTTCTTCATTGTACCCAGAGTGGGCCGACGAGCTTTCTGCGAGGCACGCTCAAGATTGGCTTTGATGCCTTCGTCCTGTGGACTGAGGGTCGTGGCGATGCGGTACTCCACCAGCGCCGCCGCAAGTTCGCCTTTTTCTTCCAGCGCGAAGCCAAGGTTGTTGTGCGCGACAGGATCGTTGGGGTTGACCCGGAGGGCGTTCCGGAACGCATCCACCGCACCGTTGACGTTGCCAGAATTCTGCAAGGCCACGCCCATGCCCACGTGCGCGGGCGCGGAATCGGGACGGAGGCGCACCAGGCCACGATAGGCAGTTGCGGCTCGATGCCAGTCGCGGCGTTCGGTGAATGCTCGTGCCAATTGTTCGAATGGCAGTGGGTCGTCGGGCTTGATTTTGACGGCATCCGCCCACGTATTGATCGCCTCCGTCTGATTGCCGCTGCGCTCAAGCGCCAAACCCAGGTTGTAGGTCGCCTCGAAGTCATTCGGCTTCTGGGTCAGCGACAGGCGGTAGGCGGCCACCGCACCATCCCATTTCTGCTGCAGGGCAAGTGAACGTGCAAGTCCGGTTTGCAGTTCGAAATCCTTTGGGTCGAGCGCAATCGCCGCTCTATACTCTGCTTCCGCGTCCGCTCCCGCACCATGCTCTTCAAACGCCTTGGCGCGCCGCTTGTGCCTCGCCAGGACTACTTGCGGCGGCAGAATTTGGCGGGCCGAGCGCACCGCGCTCAAGACCGCTTCGTCCGCCTTCGCTTCCGTCAGAGCGCGCAAATCCTCCTCCATCGGCTCAAAATCGATTCCGCGCTCACCGAGAATCGTGGCGATTCTAACTGGCGCGACCCCGCCTTTCAGCAGGCTTACTATCTGGTCGCGATTGAGCGGCTGGCCCTCGGCACCCTGCACGGCAGTGACAAGCCCGAGCGTTAACGCGAAGATAAGGAACACGGGCTGGAGAAGTCTCATCAGCTCGATGACACCCAGTTCGGTTTTGGGCTGCCCCCACGGCATGATACGACGGAGTCCTCAGCTGTTCAAGAGTAGAACCACATTCGTCCGCTGAGCGGAGCGCCGGATGCGGCCGCCGATGCCCCACGAAACCCGTCTGTGGTAAACTTCTGTGCCGATTTTGAATCCACAATTGAAGCATCGGTTGACCTGGATTAGGGGGACGATTTCCATGAGACGCATCGCAAAAATCCTTGGCATTATTCTGATGGGACTGTTGGCTGTACTCTCGGTGGCGATCACTCTAACCATCGGCTGGAGGCCCTTCATCGGGCCGAAAGCCCGGCCGCTGACTGACCGCAAGTTCGAATCGACGCCGGAGCGCCTGGCGCGGGGAAACAACTTTTCGAAGGTTGTGCGGGCTGCCATTCTCCGCACGACTGGAAGCCGCATGACCCTACAGTTCTACCCGGCATGCTCGGGGCGGGCATGGTCATGCCCATTAAGGAGCTTCCCGGGCGCATTGTAGCCCCCAATCTGACACCGGATCCTGAAACCGGCTCGGGGAAATGGACCGATGACCAATTCGCCCGCGCCCTCCGCGAAGGGATCGGCCATGACGGTCGCGCGCTGTTTCCCTTGATGCCGTATCCGCATTTCCGCGCAATGCCTGATGAAGACGTCGCCTCGCTCGTGGTGTTCATTCGATCGCTGCCTCCAGTGCACAACCCATTGCCTAAAACGGAAATCATCTTCCCTGTGAAATATCTCATTCGCAGCGTGCCCGAGCCGATCTATTCCCCGGTTCCGCCGCCCGATTTGTCCACTCCGCTGAAACGCGGCGAATACCTGGTGAACCTTGTGGGTTGTACGGATTGCCACACGCCGCAAAAGCAAGGACAACCCATGAAAGGTCTCGAATACGCCGGCGGCATGGTGTTGACTGGCCCCTGGGGTAGCGTCGCCGCGGCCAATATCACCCCGGACCCCTCGGGAATTCCTTACTACGATGAGCAACTCTTCCTGCAGGTCATGCACACCGGCTATGTGAAAGCCCGGGCGCTCAGCCAGATCATGCCCTGGTGGGATTTCAAAAACTTCCCGGATGACGACCTGAATGCCATGTTCGCGTATTTGAAGACCCTCGCCCCGGTTAAGCATCGCGTGGACAACGCAGAGCCGCCTACCATGTGCAGACTTTGCGGCGCGATGCATGGCGCCGGTGACAAGAACTAACGGGTTGGGGCACGGCGCGCCGTGCCCATATAGCCTTGACCACGATCCTTTGTTTTCACCAACATCCTGGCTTCGTTCATCGAGTTCTTGAGTTGAGTCTCCGAATCTCGGCTTCACAGAACCTCGGGTGTTTCACGCAGAGGCGCACAGCCCGCAAAGCTACCCGGAGAGAAACCCTTCGCGCATTCGCGCCTTGGCGTGAGGTTTTTCAATGGGCACGGCACGCCGTGCCCTTACGGCGGTCAACCCGGTTCTTTGTTTTCAATAACATCCTCGCTTCGTTCCTCGAGGTCTGAATATCAGATTAGCTCCGACAGCGTCGGTGAAGCGTCGGATTCTCAGCGAGTTCGGCCGTGCTCCAGCAGCAATGGGCCGGGCCGAGGCAGAGAC
>JACQNR010000089.1 GCA_016202975.1 Acidobacteriota bacterium | reverse complement strand
CATGTGTTAGACTAGACTCCCCCGGGGAGCCCCAAGCCCCTCTGCTTACCGATGGGCGCATCCATACCGGACGCTCCAGTTGTAGGGACCACGGCGCGCTGTACCCCTCGACTCGGCACCGGCGGCCAACGATGCAGAATTCACGGAACGAACCCACGATATTGTTGAAAACAAAGGATGATGGCATTCAAATGTAGTGAGCAGAAGGTTGGAATCCGGAAGTAGGGGCGGCACTGATGGCCTCGGGGCGGAACCTTTTGAAAAATCTCACGCCAAGGCGCAAAGGCGCAGAGTCCTCGGAATCCTCTGCGTGAGAGGTTCGAAGACTTGCCTGAGGATGCGAGGCTGCCAAATGAAAATACACATTCAAGAAAGCAAGGAACGAACCCAGAATGTTATTGAAAACAAAGGATCGGCCCTTTGGCTGAAGTGTCAATCATCCCACCCGCAATGCTCCCGGCCTCAGGGCCCTATTGCTATCTCTCATGACGGATTGCTACATTAGAACGACTTTGCACCAGCCCCCGCGCTTTCCACGAGGACCAGCGCAAGGAGATCATCTGGCCGGAGAGAATCTGCACAAGCTGATCGAACTCATGGCGCACCTGCGCGGCCCGGAGGGGTGTCCGTGGGACAAGGCGCAGGACTACGACGCGATGAAGGGCCTGTTGCTTGAAGAGGCCTACGAGGTCGTGGACGCGGCGAGCGCCCGGGATTTTGACTCTCTCGAAGACGAGTTGGGCGATTTGCTCTTCCAGGTTGCGTTCTACGCGCGACTGGCGGAAGAGGACGGCCACTTTGATATTGGGAGCGTCATTGAACGCGTCCACGCCAAGCTGGTCCGGCGTCACCCGCACGTCTTCGGCGAAACGCGCGCGCGGAATGCCGCCGAGGCACTGGCGAGCTGGCAGCGCGTGAAGGAGTCGGAACGAGAGGCGAAGGGGGAAGCTGAAAAGGAGGAGTCTTCGGTGATGGACAACATGGCGCCATCGCTTCCGGCCGCGTTGGAAGCCCACGAAATAGGCATGCGCGCGGCGGAAGAGGGCTTCGATTGGCGCAAGGTCGATGACCTGCTCGCCAAGATTGAGGAAGAGATCGGGGAGCTTCGCGAAGAGCTTGCGGGGAAAGGGGCACGCGGCCCCAAAGTGGAGGAAGAAGTCGGAGACTTGTTGTTCGCGGTGGCGAACCTGGCTCGCTTTCTGCACTACGACCCGGAGACCTGCCTTCGCCGCGCCAATCGAAAATTCAAGTCGCGTTTTCGGGCGCTGGAAAAAGTGGTGGCGAGCCGAGGAAAACGTCTTCGTGAGTGCACGCTCGAAGAGCTCGACGCGATCTGGGAAACTTTGAAGGCTTGATGGCGGAGTTCGGGAAGCTATGAAAATCGACCACATCGAATTGCGGGAAATCGAGATGCCACTGGTTCATTTTTTTGAGACCAGCTTCGGACGGACCACGGTCCGCCGCATCGTGCTGGTACGCGTGGACTCCGAGGGCCTCACGGGCTGGGGGGAAGTGGCCTGCGGGCAAGAGCCGTTCTATAACTACGAAACACCCGAAACCGCGTGGCACATTTTGAGGGATTTCCTGATTCCCTGGACGCTCGGGAAGGGGTGGACGACGGCAGCGGATGTTGCCGCGCGGTTCCATCCGATTCGCGGCCACAACATGGCGAAGGCGGCGCTCGAGGCCGCGCTCTGGGATATCGAGGCGCAAACGAAACAATTGCCCCTCTGGAAACTGATCGGCGGGAGCATGACCGAAATTCCCTGCGGCGTTTCGATTGGCATTCAGAACTCCGTGGAGGAGCTTCTGGACAAGATCCAGCGAGAACTCACCGCCGGATATCTACGCATCAAAGTGAAGATTAAGCCGGGCTGGGACGTGGAGGTTATCGACCGCATCCGCCAGCGCCATCCGCGACTGGCGCTCATGGCGGACGCGAATTCGGCCTACAGCCTGGAAGACTTGGCGCTCTTCAGGACGCTCGACCGCTTCTTCCTGATGATGGTCGAGCAGCCGCTCGGCTGGGACGATATCCTCGATCATGCCCGGCTGCAGCGCGAGATCGCGACGCCGGTTTGCCTGGACGAGTCGATTCATTCCGCCGATGACGCGCGGAAGGCTCTCGATGCCGGCGCCTGCAAAATCATCAACATCAAGCTGGGCCGTGTGGGCGGGTACGCGTCGGCTCGCAAGATTCACGACACCTGCCGCGAGCGCCGAGTGCCGGTGTGGTGCGGCGGAATGCTCGAATCCGGCATCGGCCGCGCCCACAATATCGCGCTCTCAACGTTGCCGGGTTTCACCCTGCCGGGCGATGTCTCGGCAAGCCAGCGCTACTGGCAGGAGGACATCATCGAGCCGGAAGTGGCGGTGACGCCGCAAGGAACGATCCGCGCGCCCGAAACGCCCGGGCTCGGGTTCGCGCCGCGCCTCGACCGGATAGAGAAGCTCACACGCAGGAGGGAAGAGTTTGGATAACCCTTCCACACCTTCTGCCTCTCATCGGCGCAGCCATGCCGTGATGCACATTCTGATGCTGGCCGCGACCTTCTTCTGGGCGGGCAACATTATCGCCATCAAGGAGGGCCTAACAGGCTTTCATTCTCTTGCGCTTGCTCAACTGAGAATTACCTTCGCAGGGATTGTTTTTGTGGTACTTTTGTTTGCAACGGGGAGGCATCGAAATCTGAAGCTGTCGCGCCGGGACTGGGTGTTTATGTCTTTTGTCGGGCTGACCGGCGTCACACTCAATCAGTTCTGTTTCATCGCTGGCCTGGACCGCAGTCCCGCTTCGCACGCCGGGCTGATTGTGGCGCTCGGGCCGATCATGGTTCTGGTGCTTTCCTGCACGATCGGCTTGGAGGCCCTCACCGGTTCGAAATTCGCCGGGATGCTGATTGCTTTCGGAGGCGTGGCCGTCCTGGCGACGGCGAGAAGCGCGCCAGGGTCGCGCGCCTCCTGGACGGGCGATCTCATTCTGCTCGCGGGCACCGGGTTCTTCGCCGTTTGCACGATCCTGGTCAAGGAGATCGCGGACAAATATGACGCGGTGACCATAAACGCATTGGCCTACGTGATCGGTGTGCCTGTCATGCTCCCCTTCGCGGCGACGTCGGTGCGGCACGTCCGTTGGGGAGAAGTCCCGGCGCACGCGTGGTGGGGGCTTGCCTACGCCATTCTCTTCGGCTCGGTGATTGCTTATATCCTCTTTGCCCTCGTTTTGACCGAGCTCACCGCGGCGCGCGTGGCGGCCTTTTCTTTTTTCCAGCCCGCCATGGCGACGGGCCTCAGTGTGCTAATGCTTCACGAAAGGCTCAGCGTGCGGCTCTTCATCGGGGGAGCATTCATCTTGGGAGGCTTGTACTTGACGGAACGCGAACGGGGCGACGAGTTGCCGGCGGAGGCGGCGAAGAATTCCGGCAAGAAGGAAGAAGCGGAGGCTACATCGGTGTAACCTCAAGAACGCGGCGACGCTTGGGTCGAAGGATAAGCGCAAGACCCAGTCCGAACAGAAAACCTCCCACGTGGGCCCACCAGGCGACTCCACCCTGCGTCGCTGTTTGAATCGACTGCATCTGATAACCCGAGAGGAACTGCAGCAGAAACCAGTATCCAAGCAGCAGCAGTGCGGGGACTTCGAACGTCCAAAAAAAGAACAGAAGGGGGATGAGTGTGGTGATCCGCGCCCGTGGGTAGCTGATGAAGTAGGCGCCCAGCACGCCGGCAATGGCGCCGCTCGCGCCAATGCTGGGGACGCGCGAGCCGGCGTTCAGAACGATGTGCAGAAGCGCGCCCGCCAGGCCGCCCAGGAAATAGATCAGGAGGAAGCGCAGGTGGCCGAAGCGGTCCTCGATGCTCCGGCCAAAGACGAACAGGAAGAGCATGTTTCCGCCGAGGTGCAGCCAGCCGCCGTGCAGAAACATCGAGGCGAAAAGAGGAATGATCAATCCCCAGGCGGTCTCATGCAGCGTGATATGCGGAACCGTGTAACGGGCCGGAATGATCCCCAGGTAGAAGACAACCTCGTCGATTTGGGCGCGCAGCCGCAGTTCGGCGAGAAAAACCAGCACGTTCGCGGCAATCAGCAGGAACGTGATGATTGCGACCGACTGCCGGCGAATGTGGTCATGAAGCGGGAGCGGAACCATTCCCTTTCCATTTTATCCCGCCCTCTTCTGACCGCCCACGGAAATCCTGCGAGAGGTTGCAGCGCGCAAGCGTCGTGTCAAACAGCACTCTGCTAACGGGCGCGGACGCGGCGACCTCGCGAAGCGAGATCGCCGCGGGCCTGAATTGCGTGCTCATTCCTCGAATACGATAGCCGAATTGAGCCCTTGATCCGGAGTTCGGAAATGCTCTGCGAGCCGTCCGGATGAGCGGTGTATACGACCATATTGTAGGCGAATTTGCCGGGACGAGTTTCCATCCGTCCTGCTGCCGTGGTGACCACTTTCTTGCCCTTGGCCACCGTGAGTGTGACTTCGGGGCTGTGCTGCTCCCAGGTCACATTGTACCTTCCCGATTCCAGGAGCATTCCGCCCATCTTCGCGGGGTAGGGAAAGTTAAACGAGCTGGCCAGCGCGCTCCCCGCCGTGAAAACCAGAATGGCCACGCCCGTGACCAACAGTCGAAGCATTTTGCGATTCAACATAGGATTCACTCCCCAACTCGAATTTCGGTTTCCAGTCCGGAAACCGGCCTTTTCGATTAGGCCAAATACGTACGCTCTGAAAACCCTCAAGCCCTTTTGTTGTTGCGCTCGTGACCGGGGTGTGGTTACATTCGCGAGGGGTCAAAAGAAAAGGGCGCACCGCATGGTGCTGCATCTTTCCCGGTGGAAGTCGCCGCCTGGCCGCCAAACCATTCGCGACGACTTCCCCTTGACCCCTTCAACCTCTAACGTCGTCGATTAGACGAGCATCGCATTCCGTTCGATAGGTTCTTTCCTCCTCTGTGCCCGATTTGTGCGGCGATTATCACGCCAAAAGAGGCCCTGTAAAGAACCGCGAATCGGGTTGGTTCTACAGGCCATCAAGATTCTGGGGCCCCACCCTTCCGCATCGTAATGATCACTACGCACCAGCCATGGAAGATGTTCCAAAAAGTCTGTCCTTTTCTCGTGAATGAGCTACGGGGGTTGCTTCATGGGCGCCAAATCTCGCGCGTTGACGCTCGGTTTGCAGCTTCGATATACTCAGAGCGCGTCACTGCTCACAAGTGCGATTGTGAAGCAGAGAGTTTACAGCCCACCTTCGGAAAGTCGCCTATGAAGCCCAGCCCGATCGCTCGTGAACTTTCTCGGCAACTGGGACCCGACGCCGTGCTCTGGCGGCCGGAAGACCTGATGCTCTACGAATACGACGGCATCGCGTGCCTCAAGCAGCCGGACGCCGTCGTATTACCCCTTACCACTCAGGACGTCGTCGCCATCGTCAAACTCGCCGCAAGGGAGAAACTGCCCATAATACCGCGAGGGTCGGGCACGGGACTGAGCGGAGGTTCGGTGGTGACCGAGGGAGGGATTGTCGTGGGCTTTGCGCGGATGAAGCGCATCCTCGAGATTGACGCGGAAAACCTGCGGGCACGCGTCCAGCCAGGTGTCGTGAATTTCGATGTGTCGCTCGCGGTGAGCGACTTGGGCCTTTACTTCGCCCCCGACCCCTCCAGCCAACGTGCCTGCACGATCGGTGGCAACGTCGCCGAGAATGCCGGTGGGCCGCACACGCTGGCCTACGGAGTGACAACGAACCACGTGCTGGGGCTCGAAATCGTCCTGCCGGACGGGGAGGTCGTGCGGACTGGCGCATCGTTCCTGGACCGGCCCGGGTATGACTTGACGGGCTTCGTCGTGGGCTCGGAAGGAACGCTCGGAATGGTGACTGAAGCGACTGTGCGATTGTCGCGCAAGCCCGAGGCGGTCAAGACGCTCCTGGCTATTTACGACAGCATACTGGACGCGCCGCGCACCGTGGCCGCGATCACCGAGCGGCGCATCACGCCAGCGGCGCTCGAAATGATGGACGGCTTCACTCTGCGCGCCGTTGAGGAGGCGTTTCACGCCGGATTCCCCATGGATTCCGCCGCGGTACTGCTCATCGAGGTGGAAGGCGTGCACGAGGCCGTGGAAGATTACGCGGACCAGCTGGAGGCGATCTGCAAGGAAAACAACGCTCGTGAAGTCCGCCGCGCCAAATCCGCGGAAGAGCGCGAGCTTTTGTGGCGGGGCCGCAAGAACGCCTTCGGAGCTCTCGGGCGCATCAGCCCCAATTACTATGTGCAGGATGGAGTCATTCCTCGTACGCGCCTGCCGCAGATGCTCGAGTTCATCGGGCAGGTCAGCGAGAAATACCGGATCCGGGCGGGAAACATCTTCCACGCCGGCGACGGCAACCTTCATCCGCTCCTCATGTTCGACGCGCGCGACAAGGACCAGGTCGACCGCGTGATGAAGACCGCCCACGAAATCATGACGAAGTGCGTCGAGCTGGGCGGGTCGCTCACGGGTGAGCACGGCATTGGACTCGAGAAACGAGACCTCATGCCGCTGGTGTTCTCCGAGGACGACCTTGACCTGATGAAGCGCATGAAGGGGGTCTTTAATCCCGAGGGCCGTTTCAATCCAGGAAAAGTCCTGCCCACGTCGAAGATGTGCGGCGAACTGCGCGTGCAGGTCTCGGCGGGAGGAGAAGCGTGAGCGCTGTCGTGCAGGACATCGCGGCAGGGCTTGCTGCGCTTCTCGGCGGCTCGCGCGTCACATCCGATCCTGAAGCCTGCGCGGGCTTCGCGGTGGATTGCCTGGTGCCGCGCTGCGTCGTCTACCCCTCATCCGCCGAGGAAGCGGCTACGACGCTCCGCTGGGCTGCGGAACACGAGCTCGGAGTGATCCCCTGCCGCAGCGCAACGAAACTTCAGGTTGGCAATCTCCCGCGACGCTTTGACGTGGCGCTGTCGCTCAAGGGCATGAACCAAGTGTGGCACTACGAGCCGTCGGATTTGACCCTCAGTGTCGAGCCCGGAATGAAGTTCAGTGATATTCAGGAGTTTGTGGGCAAACGAGGCCTTTGGCTGCCGCTCGACCCGCCGGGCGGCGGGCGGGCAAGTTTGGGCGGGATGGCCGCGACGAATGCCGCGGGGCCGCTGCGCCTTGCCTACGGCGCTCCGCGCGATATCGTCCTGGGCATGAAGATTGCCACGACGCAAGGGCAGGTCATCAAAACCGGCGGGCGCGTGGTGAAGAATGTCACCGGCTACGATACCGGCAAACTTCTGATTGGCTCTTACGGAACACTGGGCGTGATCGCGGAGGTCAGCCTCAAGCTCTTTCCGCTCCCTCCCGCGCGCGCGACTTATGTGCTTACTGCGGGGACCCTCGGCATTGCCCGCGACCTCCGCCGAAGAATTCTTTCCTCTCCGCTTACCCCGGCGAGGTTTGTACTTTTGGATGGCGCTGTAACTTCCAAAAACACAAAAGAGCCGGAACTCTGGCTGGAGATGCACGGCTCGCACAAGCTCCTGGAACGCGCGGGGCGCGAGATTGCAGGTCATGCGGCTGCCGCCGGCGCCATAATCCGGATCGTCGACCCCGCCGAGGCGGATGCACTTTGGACCCGCGTGACGGACATTCAATCCTGGATTTCGGCAAGCTTCGCGGGCGCAATCGTCCTGAAGGCGACATTGCCCGATTCGGCCGTGGAAGAGCTGATCAGCCGCGCCGAACAGGAAGCCAAAGCCGAAAAAGCTCAATGGGCCGTCGTCGCGCAACTCGGCGTGGGTATCGTTCACTTGTGCTTGATGAGCGAGATCTCCACGGAGTTGCAGGCAGCGCTGATCCGCCGGTTGCGCGAGGCGACCGCAGCCCTGGGCGGCGCGCTCATCATCGAACGCTGCCCGCTTCCCAT
>JACQNR010000088.1 GCA_016202975.1 Acidobacteriota bacterium | reverse complement strand
TCCATCCGGCGTTTGTAGCGGGAATTTGTAGAAGTTGAGTGTATCGTGCGAATCGTAGGCCGGGGCAAGCTCCGCCAGGAGTTCAACCGGGAAGATCGACTCCAGCCGGTTCCCCACGGCCTCCGCACGCCCCAGACCGTAAAGCTCCTCCATCGCCGAATTCCAAGCTTGCACCCGGTGGTCGAGGCCGCAGGCCAGAACGCCTGCGTTGATCGAGGCGACGATGTTTTCGCTGAAGTCGCGCAGCTCCTGATTCTCGATCGCCTGCTGCATCAGCGATTCGTAGAGCCGGGCATTTTCCAAAGCCACGGCGAGATAGCTCGAGATGGTCTGAAGCAGATCGATATCTTCGCTCGAAAGGAAATCGCCTTTGCGCGTCCGGCCCAGCGCCAGGTACCCGAGTGTCCGGTCTTCGACTTTGATGGCCAGATAATAGTGCAGGTCCAGACGCTCGATGGTGGCCTGCGCCTCGGGGGACAAACCGAAGACCCGCTTCACGCTCTCAAAAAACAGATAACCTTTCGCGAGTTCCGGGCGCTGGGGATCGAGGAAGCTGAGGTCGCGCGTTTCCGTGTCCGGGAGGCCGCGGGATTTCACCAGGCGAAAGCCGTTCGCTTCCGGCCGCAGGAAAATCGCCACCCGGTCCACGGCAAGCGTTTCCGCCATGCGCGTCACGACCTGGTCGAGCAACCGGTCCATGTGAAGCTCGGAAGTCAGTTCGCGCGCGAAATCGAGCAGCGTGCGCCGATAGTCGTAGCGCTCAGGGTTGAATATTTTTTCCAGCCGGCCTTGGATCCAGTTGACGATGGGCTGGAAGAGAAACGCGGTGATGATGATCGCCAAAATCCACCCTCCGCGGGTCGTCGTGGGAAAGGTGGTCCGGAAAATATCCGCAAAAAGAGCAATCAGGCCGAAAGACATACCCACCATCGCAGCCGTCGCCAGCGTATAGGCGATGCCGCGCTGAAAGATGATGTCCACGTCCATGAGCCGATACCGGATGATCGCGTACCCAAATGTCAGCGGAAGGAATATGAGTGCCAAGACCGATAACGTCATCCACGGAGCCGGTAGGTGGCCGAGGAAGTAGGGAACCACGTAGAGCGCGGCGAAGGGGATAATCGAAACCATCGTCCCGCGCGTCACCCACTTGAGCTGCTGTTTGACGAGTGGAACATCGGCACGGCGATAGCTGCGCTCGAGCCAATACGCTCCCGCCAGGAAATACGCCGCAAGATACGCGAGCTCAACTCGGTCCATGATCCAGCGGGTCACCTGAAGGGGTCCCGACAGGATCAGCGAACCTGTCGCCACCAGCACGTGGGCCGCAAGCAGGATGAGGCCGGGAAGGTAAACGGCCGCCGCCGTGAGGGGCTTAGAGCGGATCATTTCCGGCTTTTCCGGAAAGGTCAGGCAGAAATGCAGGAAAAGGGCAGGCTGGAGGAGGAGCGCCACAACGTTCAGCCAGTAAATCGTCCAGTCGAAGGCATTCAACTTGCCCGTGTAGGCGAAGGTGTACAGAACGAAAGAAGCCAGGCAAAAGACGTAGAAGTGAAGCGATTTGGGCGCGGTCCAGCGGCGAACCAGAATGAACGTGCCGATCAGCAGAAAAATCAATCCTACCAGGTTCAGGTAAAGACGGAACGCATCAGAGTTATCCTGCGGCACCACTACGAGGCTGGCTTGAAATGCCGAGCCATTACGGAGGAGTTGATAGTCGACGCGGCTCCATACGCCGCTCCGGAAAACCTCTCGGACCGCGTCGGCCGACTTGTGGACGGGGCTCCCATTGATGGCCTGCAACTTGTCGCCGGCCCTGATGCCCGCACGATAAGCAGGGCTATCCCGCGTGACAATCCAGGCCTTCACACCATCCGAAGCGTCCACCCAGGAGACGCCGTCGTCGGGGAGTTGATAAATCCGCCGCTGCTGAAAATTCAGAACACCGAACACGACGAGCGTCAGGCTCAAGAGAGCCAGCATGATCGTCGTGAACCGAAAGGGAAGCGTTCTCATTCGATTTCAACAGTGTGCCGCGATACACACATCCCCGCGGCGGGCAAGTGCAAATTGCCTTCCATTGATTACTGAATTACTCAGAATCAAGTTATTTATTTTCAACATCCTACGCTGTCAAGCTTTCGGTTTCTGAATATTCTACCAAAATTAAAATATGCCATCTCAATTATTGTATCTTCCTATGAAAAGCAAGTTGGTAAGCCCCAAGTGGACTCCAATGGGCTGTGTCGGAATTGTTTGTGGTGCGCGGGGTTTCATGCGCCCTCCGAGGCCAAAGCGTTTCCGGCTAGAACTGGACGGAGAAGCCGCCCCGGAAGCTTCGATATGCAGGAGTGATCAAGAATGATTCGCCTCCCGATCTGTTGACTGGCACATAGCCCTGGGAAAGAAGGTTCTGGAAATCTGCCAATGCTTCAAACTTGGCGGGGAGGAAGGCGAGACTCGGCAAGGGCTGGCGAATCTGAACTCCAAGATAAGGCTGAATCTGAAGATTCGCTTGACCCACAGGGTCGACGGAATTCAAACGCCCGGCGGGGATCCACAGATAGGACGATGTAATGGACGTGTGAGCACGAGGTATTCGAGTTGAAATGCGACCACCCACGGTCTGCGTTTGCCGCGTCTTCAATGAGGATCTCAGGTCCTTTACCGGGCCGTGCTGGGGTGCTCCTTCTGCCTCTACTGCCGTGAGCGCATCGCCCATCGCGTAGAGCATTGAAACTTCGGTTGCATTGCCAATCTTTCGAACGAGTGCTGCCCTGACTCCGGATGAAGTATAGTGCCCTGCGTTCAGCGTGACGCCGTCCGCGGCGGGATTTGCGAGAAAGTTGCCGGCGAGGGCGGACAGGGATTCACTGTTTCCAAATCCCCAAAGTGCGGCATTCTGGAATTGATCGCGGTAGACGGCGGCTTCGAACCGGGTTTTCCCGCCAATGCGGCGAGCGTAACCTGCTTCCGAGTGAATCAACCGCTCGAGACGGGGTTGGTAACCCTGCATCGTAATGCGAGGGAAGGAAGTGAGGGCGCCCACGCGATCCAGCAATGACTGCCCGCTGTCCACGCGGGCGGCGCCATGGCGAACTACCACGGAACTTGCCGGGCTGAGTTCGTATTCGGCCTTCATATAGGGCCGGGCCGACATCGCGTCCTGGCCGGCGTACAGATAATCGAAGTCGAAACCGGCCGTCAGAATTAACTGGCGAAGAACGCGCCGGGTCTGGGAGTAATTGGCGGAGATAGCCTGGGCGTTGCCCCGGCCATCGGGCGTATTCCGCGCCCCAAGTGCAATGCCGTCAGAAAGATTGAGCTGATGAACGACGAGGGCGAGTTCCTGCGGATCACCCTTGAGAACGTCTCTGCGTAGGACGGTGGCGACCGACGTCGACTGTATACTGCTTGCGGCCAGGGAGCCGGCCACCAGAATGTCTGTGTTCTCGGAAAGGGGGCGAACGTACGCGATGACGCTCCCCATGCCGGGATCGCCCGTGAGAGCATGGCTCCGGGATTGACCCGGATTCATAGCAATGAGGCGCTCGCTCGGGGAAAACGGCGCCTTGGCACTCTTCGTTTTCGACTTGGTTCGGGGCCTTTCCTGAAAGCGCAGGATGGGACGGGTGGCGGCGCTGGTCCTGAGCACCCACTTCCAATCGTCACCCCAGTTCGTGACGTTCCCGGTGGGGACGTGGAGCCGGACGGGCGCGAGAATGTCGGCCAGCACGAAGCTCTGCTCGACGCTCTGACCCGAGTCCACGCGGATGCCGGTGCGCAGAATAGGGAATCGGGTGGCAGCTGTGACCTGCAGGGAATACAACCCGGGCAGTAGCCGCTCAACCGCAAAGCGCCCGTGAGCGTCGGTGATGATCTTTTCGACCACGTTTCCGCCGCTCGGCAAGCCCATTAACATTGGCCCGATAATCTGGACTGTGGCCCCCATAAGCGGCATTCCCTGAGGATCGGAGACAATCCCGGAAATGCGTCCGTAGTCGGCCGAGGGAGCTTGCGGGGGCAAGCCCAGGCACACAAGTATCGCTGCCACCCCGAGCATGGCAGCGCCCGTGCTTCGAATTTGGGGATGCAGGCTCATGTTACTCTCTTGGCCTTCCTCAACAAATCTGCCGCCTCACCGGGGGCGGGCAGCCTTCCCCTTATAAGAGTTCAAACGTTGCAACAGGCGACAACGTCTGGTTCTTGACGTTATCTTTGACCACAATCTGCACTGTGTATTTGCCGGGCTGAAGCGCCTTGAGCGGCATCGTCTTCTGCAGCGTGATCTGCTGCGAAGCATTGGCCATTTGGGCCACTTCCTCCTTATGATTCAGGAGTGACTTTCCGTCCCGGGTGATTTCGTATTGTATGTCCGCCAGAGGCTTGTGCGTCGTCGGGTCGATCCCAAGGTTATACACCTGCATGTAAATTCCCAAGTTCTGGTCGCGCGTAAACTGCTGCTTGACGCTGGGACGGACTTTCGTTCCGCCGATGACAAAGGGTCCGGTCCCCACTTGCGAAGTGGGAAT
The DNA here is from genome assembly GCA_016202975.1 of Acidobacteriota bacterium. Classification (GTDB taxonomy): domain Bacteria; phylum Acidobacteriota; class Terriglobia; order UBA7540; family UBA7540; genus JACQNR01. The sequence continues at coordinate 6,420 of JACQNR010000088.1, read as the reverse complement.
AGGCTGAATCAAGTCAGCAAGGATGAGGGAGCTGTTAGCCAGCTGGTCTTCGTCAATTCTGGGCACCCTGAAACTTACGTCAACGGACCCCATGTTGTTGTCGATGTCATCTTTCAGCACCACGCTCAGTTTGTAGAGACCCGGGCGCAGCGGCACAACTTTTTGGTAAACCGACTTGCGGTCAACATACCGCTGGAAATCATTCTCGGGCACGTCCAGGGCCAGCGCGTCTTCGAAGGTCGCGGCTCTGCGGCCACTAGGCGTGGTAACCTCCCCGAAGATCTCTAGTACGGCGTGCATGACCCCGCCCTTGTTGTCAAAATGGAGTTCGCGGTTGGAAATCTGTATGGTGATGGGAGTCAGGACGCTGTCCTCGGTGACGCGGATAAAATCTGTCCGCACATCAAAGGGCAGGAGTTGTGCTGTGACGCGTGACGTCACGGAGGCTTTCAGGTCATTAAACTTGACCGAAGGGGGCTTAAAAATCTTGGAATATAGGTCCAGCCGGCTGAATTCGTCCATACTCGCCAGGTTTCCGGTACCGGAATAATTCCCGCTCTGATTACTCATTTGGCTGTTTCGGATGCGGTCGGCCCTGGTGATCAGTCCCTGGTCCTCTGCCCAAGTATTGCCCGCCCCGGGAACGTGCAGCAACGCGTCCTTCTCATTGGGGTCTATGGTCAGACGGTATTCGCCCGTCATAGTCGGATCGACGAACTCCAGTATAATATTTTGTCCGATTCCATCGATATACCGGTAGCGCCAGGTCTCGAAGGGGTACGTGGCGGTTTGCCCGCCACCCTCTTCCGGTCCCCGGTTATAGGTCCCGCCCGAGGGATGCGAATCGATTTCATCCGCCGGACCGTACATGATGTAAATTCTGCCACGGTCGGTCTTCCACCCGGGAATGCCTGAGGCATACCGTTCATTGGCGTAGGCAATGCGACGGTAGTATTCTTCTTTGAATTCATTTTCGGCACTGCCAGAATTCGGGTTCCGGCGCTCCCAGAACTGCTCGATGAACTGCTCACGTTCGTCGTCGGTGCTGAGCTTCCTGAACGTTGCCCTTTCCTCATCTGTAATAATGTAGGGAACTTCCTCCTTGATCCATTTCCCGTAGGCCGACTCCATTTCCTTCTGGATAGCCTTCTGGCGCCGCTGCTCTTCCTTAGTGGGTTTGTCCTTCTTTTGAGGGGAAGCTAGCAGAGCCGGACCGGAAGGGCACGCCATGCCCGCAGCCAGCGCGAGGACTAGAATTCGCGGGGTTAACGATATACCAGAAGACATAACTACACCTCCTCTACCGGTCCGTTCGACCCAGCATAGGAATTGGTGCAATACAAAGTTTAGATTTCAGGTCGCGAGAAGTCAAGCGACTTAAGTCCTGCCAGAAGTTGCGCTCCAAAAATGCGACAACACCCACAATCCATCAGATGCTTGTTGTGGAACAAAGGTAGCCCGTAGCCTATCCCTACGTTCCCCGAGGGGTCTAATCGATGTGGGGTTTCCCAAAGCGCCCCGCCGGGGCGCACATGGCTTGGAAAGAGGGTAATCGTTTGGGGCTCATTCCGGGGCCGTTAGGGAATGGCCAAGGAACCGGACTGTACTTTCATTTATTGAGCCGTCGAGGTAGAATAGCATCGACAGAACCTGGGTCCAGTTATGGATTGAGGCCGCGAAAGCAAAGGGAATCCTGCCTTGCTGGGGGGATCGCAACTCCGGCCCGCAAATCTAAACCTATTCCGTGTGAAACTATTGAACTGCGGATTACGTATAGACAGATGGTGGTCATGATTAGGCGAAAGACTACTTATCCGCAGAGGGATGCCTCCGGGAATGGACAAGATTTAAGAAGGAGTAAGTCATCATGGGGTCGGCGACCGAACTCAAATTAGGGATGAGCGAAGAGCAGGAACTTAAAGAGTTGGGGGGGCGGACCTCCATTCCGCCTAGGACCAAACAAGGGATGAAGCCCTGGAAGAAGAAACTGATGATCGCTGGCGGTGCACTCCTTGCTGCCATCCTGCTGGCTGGCGGAATTTACTGGAGTCGTCGTGGCGTGGTGACGGTTCAGACGGGGAAGGTGGTCAAGCAGGACTTGGCTTCTGTCGTAACCGCCTCCGGCCAGATCCGGCCGCTGACGACCAACTTCGCCAGCGTGAATGCCAACACCTTCGGCAAAATTACCGACATCTATGTTAAAGAGGGCGACCAGGTCAAGAAGGGCCAACTCCTGCTGCGCACCGAATCGGTTCAGCAGGAGGCTGACGTCGAAGCGCAACAGGCGGCGCTCACGACGGCGCGGGCGGACGTTTCCGCTACCGACGCCGCCGTTCAATCGGCATCCGCGAACCTCAAGACCGCCCAGGCGGACCTGCAGACCGCCCAGGCCAATTTCGCGCGCGCCCGAGATGATTTTGCGCGGGCGGAAGGATTGCTCAAGGACAAATTGATCGCGCAGCAGCTCTACGACCAGCGCCGGGCAGAATTTGCCGTAGCGCAGGCAAACATTCAGGCCGCCGAGTCGCGCATCGTGCAGAGCCGCGCGCTGCTCCAGCAGTCAACTTTCAATCGCGACATGTCGCGCGCCCGTGTCGCCCAGAATCGAGCCGGGTTGACTCGGGCTCAGGACTTGCGTTCCAAAACCCTTTACACGTCGCCTCTGGACGGCATCATCACCAACCTTCCCGTCAACGTGGGCGAAAACGTGGTGCCGGGCATCCAGAACACGGTCGGCAGCATGCTCTTCCAAATCTCCAATCTTTCCGTAATTACGGCCGAGATCAAAGTGGATGAGACCGATATCATCAACCTCCGGCTCGGCCAACTGGCGGAGGTGACCATCGACGCCATTCGTGACAAGACTTTCAAGGGGACGGTCACCGAAATCGGTCAGAGCGCGATTGGACGGACAACCGGACAAACGACGATGGGCCAGACAACCTCGGGATCAGCCGCCGAGGAGGCCAAAGACTTTAAGGTCGTGGTGACGCTCGACAATCCGCCACCGGGTCTGCGTCCGGGGCTCTCGACAACCGCCAAGGTCACCACAGCCACACGGCAGAACACGCCTACCGTGCCCATTCAGGCGCTCGCCATCCGCATGCGACGCGACCTGGAGGAAGATAACAAGGAGGGGAAGGGAGCCGTCCAGGCGGCTTCCGTGGTGGCGCCGACCGGTGGCAAATCCAAGGACAAGGGAAAAGAAGAAATTCAGGGAGTTTTTGTGGTTCGAAACGGCCGTGCGGTGTTCACTCAAGTTGAAACCGGCATCATGGGCGCGACCGACATCGAGATATTGAAAGGCGTCAACCCGGGCGAGGAAATTGTGACGGGCACCTTCAGCGTGCTGCGCTCCCTGAAGAACAATGCGAAAGTGAAGATTGATAATAAGCCGCAGAAACCCGTCGCGCCGTCCTCCACATAAAACGCGGTTGGAGAAGCAGGCAGGCGGCCAGGCGCATTGGGGCCGCCGGGAAGGAAGCTGGACACCATGGCTTTCCAGGTGGCGAGCGAGACTCTCGAGGAGCAAATCATGCCGGCCGACGGCGTCATCATCAAGACCGAGGACCTTTGGAAAACCTACGACATGGGTGAGGCCATCGCCGTCCACGCCCTGAGCGGCGTCTCGTTCGAAATCGAGCGGGCTGAATATGTGGCGATCATGGGACCTTCCGGTTCCGGAAAATCCACCCTCATGAACTTGATCGGCTGCCTCGATACGCCCACGAGCGGGCGATACTGGCTGAACCAACATCAGGTGAGTGAACTCTCCGATGACGAGCTGGCCTACATTCGCAACAAGGAAATCGGATTCGTTTTCCAGACTTTCAATCTACTCTCCCGCGCCACGGCGTTGCACAACGTGGAGCTTCCTTTGATTTATGCCGGTGTCCCCGCTGTTGAACGCCTCGAAAAAGCAAGCGAGGCTCTGCGCAAGGTGGACCTCACTGAACGCATGCACCACAGGCCGAACGAACTCTCGGGCGGACAGCGCCAGCGCGTCGCCATCGCTCGCGCTCTGGTAAATAATCCCTCGATCATTCTTGCCGACGAGCCCACGGGAAACCTCGACTCGGCCACCGGCGAAGAGATCATGCGCGTTCTCGACCGCCTGCACGAGTCCGGGAATACCATCATTCTGGTCACGCACGAACACGACATCGCCGCACACGCCTATCGCATCCTCCACATTCGCGACGGCAAGATCGCGCGCGATGAGCGGGTAAGGTAGGTCAGCCCAGTGGCTACCCCCAGCAAGACTGCCGTCGCCGAGGGCGGGAGCACCCACCCCCGGCCCCAGACCATCAGCTTCTGGGTGACAGCGCGCGAGGCCCTTTGGATTGCCCTCGACGCTTTGCGCGCGCACAAACTCCGTTCTTTTCTTACGCTGCTAGGCGTGGTCATCGCCACGACCACCCTCATCTCCGTCATGTCCATCGTCAACGGGATGAACCTCTACATTTCGGACCTGGTCGCGGGTCTCGGAGCCAACGTCTTCGTCATCCACCAGTTCAAATGGGCCCAGGGCTACGAAAGCTGGCTCAAGGCGCGGCGGCGTAACCAGCCTATTCGCCTCGAGGAATATGAGTTTCTGAAAGAAAACTTGACTGGCGCCAAGAACCTCGGGGCGAGCATCGGACCTCGCGGGCGGTCGGTGAACGCGCGCTATGAGGGGCGAACCCTTTACGAGGTCAGTCTTGAAGGCAACACGCCCAGCATGATTGATATCGGCACGGAGAAAGTCGCGTTGGGCCGGTATTTTACGCAGTCGGATTACGAGCATAACGCCATGGTCTGCTTTATCGGCACGGACTTGGTGGACGAATTTTTCCCGAACGTCGATCCGATTGGCAAAGAGATCACTGTCGCCAACACCCCCTTTAAAGTGATCGGAGTGGCGGAAAAGGTGGGTACGACATTCGGTCAAAGCCTGGACAAGTTCGTGCACATTCCCCTATCCACCTTTCAGAAGGTTTTCGTGGCCCGGCCGCAACTCGCCGTCAGCGTACAAGCCTGGAACGCCGAGCAGATGACGGTCCTCGAGGACCAGGCTCGCGCCCTGCTGCGCGCCCGGCGCCACATACCCTACACGGAAGATGACACTTTTGGGATCAATGCTTCGGACACCTTGATGGAGACCTGGCATCGGCTGACGGACACCATCTTTGCCGTGGCCATCGGGATCGTGGCGGTGTTTATGGTGGTGGGCGGGATCGTCATCATGAACATCATGCTGGCAAGCGTCACCGAGCGCACGCACGAGATAGGCATCCGCAAGTCTCTCGGCGCCCGCCGCCGCGATGTGCTCTGGCAATTCATGATTGAGTCCAGCGTCATGGCGGGGACGGGCGGGGCGCTGGGAGTGATCGCGTCGCTCGTTATCAGCCGCCTCGTCAATATCGTCTTCACGTCCTCAGTGCCGGTAAGTGCCGTGGTGATCGGCCTCTTGCTTTCCACCGCCGTGGGACTTTTCTTCGGCATCTATCCCGCCAGCCAGGCGGCCCTCCTCGACCCTATCGAAGCGCTCCGCACGGAGAAGTGAGCGTGGACGTTCACCGCCAGCAATTCCGCGAAAACCTGCTTCTGGCGCTCGACACGCTGCGCACGCACAAGTTCCGCGCCTTCCTGACCATCCTGGGCGTTCTGATCGGAACGATGACGGTCATCGCCGTAGCCTCGATCATCGCGGGCCTGGACCGGCAGGTGGTGGAAATCGCCGAGGAATTCGGAACTCGTACCATCTGGGTCTTCAAGATGGATTTCGCCTTCGGCCGGATGACGCGCGAAGAGCGAATGCGCAAACCGCTGACCTTTGACGACGCCATGGCCATCCGCGAGCAGTGCCCCTCCGTGGAAGAGGTTTCCGTAATGCTTTCCAAGGATGAGGGTGAGCTCGCCCCCCCCACCACGGTCAAGTATCAGGGCCGTGAGATGCTCGACGCGGATTTATCGGGCGTGACGCCGGAGCACATTCGGCTCACTAATGCCTCCATCGCCGATGGGCGTTTCTTTACCCAGGCTGACGACCTTCACCGGCGCGACGTGGCGGTGATTGGTGATGCCGTCTCCGAGCGCTTCTTCGCCAATGAAGACCCTATTGGAAAACCCATCCTCGTTGATGGCCACTCTGTGGAGGTGATTGGCGTTTTCACCAAGGTCAACTCGTTCCTCGGAGATCGGGGTGACACCGCGTTGATGGTCCCCTACCAGACATTCAAGAAATTTCAGCCCAACGCCAAGGAGAATTTCATCGCCGTGCTGGCCTATCCGGGCCGCGTGGGCGACGCCATGGAGGAGATGCGCGGATTGCTGCGGCGCCGGCGGCATGTGAAACTCGAGGACCCCGACAGCTTCGGATTCGGCACGGCCGAACTGCTCGTGCGTCGGGTCCGCGACATCATGAGCACGGTCGTGCTG